>JBJEIW010000146.1:0-10219 GCA_051877435.1 Candidatus Ornithomonoglobus sp. | reverse complement strand
CCTTTACACCTGCCGGAGATGTGAACAATCTCACATGGTATCTTAAAAAGGACAGCGGAAGCTATAAAGAAACCGAAACGGTGACATTACCTGAGGTTTCAGGGGATGGAAGCATAAAGGTAGGCTTAGTAGTATATAATCTGCCGAATGGTGTAACAGGGGACAGTCTGTCAGCTGGAGTAAGTATTGAATAAACGGAGGTATCGCAATGAAAGAGTATAAAACACCTGAAATGAATATATCTATGTTCAGCATAGAGAATATTGTTACGGAAAGCGGTCTGGAAACAAACGTAACCAAAATGAGCGCTGAAATGCAGGATCAGGGCTTTGCCGTAAGAACAAAAGACATCTTTGAAATGACATTCTAATCTCTCTCTCAGGAGGAACAATTGAGTTCCCGATATGCAGGCGCAGCGGATTATTCCGCTGCGCCTCTTTTAAAATTATATTTTTTTCTGTATTCGCCGAGGCTCATGCCTGTGCTTTTTTTAAACAGCCGCTTGAGGTAAACCGTGCTGCAGTTCATTGCCGCGGATATGCTCTCAATAGGACGGTCGGTATTTTTAAGAATATCCTTTATCTTATCCACCTTGATGTCGTTTATAAACTGAATAATTGTTTTGCCTGTGTGCTTTTTAAACAGCCTGCACAGATATTCCTCGGAGATGTGGTGCGCTTCGGCGATCTTTTTCACGCTTATTCCGGAGTACATATGGTAGTTTATGTACCTTATAATTTCGTCAATCAGATTATTCTGATTAAAGACGGGATTGTTCAGCGCGCTTTTATGAGTGCGCATGAATTTCGTCATAAAAATTGTGAAATAGCTTTGCAGCGTATAGCGGTACCCCTCAGGTGTGTGCATGAACTCGTCAATCATTCTTACAAAAAGGTTTCTGAATTCCTTATTGGAATTATCTCTTATGCGAAGAAATGCGGGGCCGCTGTTTGAAAAGAAATCTTCATATTCCGGGAAGTCCTCTTTAAGCTCAAGCCAAAGCTCGCGGAAACGCTGGGGAAGAAAATAGCAGTAATAAAGCTCCATCCATTTAACATTATCAGAGGCATAAAAACGGTGACAGTTTCCGGGCTTGATTATAACAATATCGCCCTCGGAAACAGGCTCCGTTTTTCCGTTAAGCTCATGAAAGCCCGACGCGTAGGCTATGTATGCGACCATGACAAAGTCGTGATATATTATCCGCGCCGACTGTGAGCAGCCTATATGCTCAAGATAAATTCCGTCACGCTCCGCAAGAGCGCCGCACTCAAATTTTTCAGCATCCATAAAATCACCTCAACCGTTTTTTTGTAATCTGTATTGTTTACTACATAATAACATATTAGAAAACACAAATCAAGCGAAAGTCAAAATTAGTGCAGTATATGTCAAAGGGGGATATTGTTTTTGTACGGAAGTATGGGCTATAATTAATTCAGAAAGATATTTTGCAAAATATATTCATCAGGAAAGGAGACAAACAAATATGAAAAGATTTATCAGCTGTATATTGACAGCCGCCATGCTTTGCACCGGCGCGGATTTTGCTTGGGCGGCGGAGCCGGAGCAGAATGCCGGAGTAAACCTGCTTCAAGACGCCGGCTTTGAAAGCAGCGCGCTCAACACGGAAAATCAGTGGAAGTTCACCGGAGGAGAAAACCCGTGGTATTCCTGCGGAACCGTGTCAATTGATAACGATACGGTCTTTGAGGGTGATAATTCGGTTTATCTGTACGGCGGCGCGATCGGTCAGAGAGTATCGCTTGAAGCGGGAAAGAAATATAAATTCAGTGTTCAGATGTACCCCACCGTGTTTTACGCGGGCGGAATAACTATGGGCTTTTACGACGGCACACAGACATGGCCGATGTCAAACGCGGCAAAGGTGACGGACGTAAAGCTTGACTGGACAAATTCATGGGCGGAATACAGCGTTATTTTCGAATGTGACGCGACAAAGGAATACGTTGCCGGACTTTATGTGGACGGCGGCGCGTGTGAGACATGGGTAGACAGCGCGTCCGTTGAGGAAACGCAGGAGGAGGAAGTAATAAACACTCCCGCAATTTCTGTTGATTATACTTCCGAAAACGGAGAGTACAACAAGGATAAGCTGCTCAATGTTTCACGCGGCGGATATTTTGTGAACAGAAACAAATACTGGATGCCGTCATATTACGACAAGTACAAGGAGGACGGCATAAACATGGTAAGAATGGACTGGCTTACGTCCGATGAATATTACCATGTTGTTTCAAGAGATGAAAACGGCAATTTACAGTATGATTTTACGGAGCTTGACGAGATCATTATGCCGCTGCTTGAACGCGGGATTACACCGTATATGTGTATGGTAGGCACTCCCGAAGCGATAGGCGGAGTGATTGAGCCGCCGTGGGGCTTTGTGGGACGCGCAAAGAGCGGTATTTCAAATCTTGACGACTATGCCGCTGTAATTAAAGCGTATGTTCAGCATTATAAGGACCTGGGGTATACAGGCTGGTACTGGGAATCACACAATGAGCCGGAGGGCGGCGAATGGGGAACCGCGTATCAGGTTGCGGAGCAGTACGGAGTATTCGCAAAGGCTGTTAAAGAGATTGACCCGACAGCAAAGGTCGGAGGAATAGGCTTCAGAAACGGCGATGTGAACAAGGATGCCGGCTGGAAAACCACATTTTTCAGCTACTTGCAGAGCAATTCCGACGTGCCGCTTGACTACATATCCATTCACGAATACAATGAGGTCACTACCTTTTCATCGGGTGACGCGTATCAGACCATGGCGGCTGAATACGGCAGGGAGAATATTCCTATAATCTATTCGGAATATAATTACGACTGGACGGTAAACTCGCCCGGCAGCAATAAGGACACAAATTTCAACGCTGCATATATTTCAAAAAGACTGTTCTCGGCGCTTGGTCAGGATAACGTGGACTATGTGTTCTACTTCACTCCGTCAGACGCTCAGAACCCGACAGTTCTGCTGAACGGCGACTCGGGACTCTACACAATAAACGGACACAGAAAAGCGGCGTCAAACGTGTTCAATATGCTCAATGATATGGAACCGGAAATGCTCTCGTCCGAGGAGGATATAAAGACGAACAAAACAAATCCTCTGACAGGCTTTGCGACAAAGAACAGCGAAACGCAGCGCGTGACTATGTTTGCGTTTAACTATACGGACAGTGAGCAGGATTTTGTATTTAACGTTGATAACCTGCCGTACAGTGATACGAATGTAAAGGCAACTGTGAGGGAAATAAGTGAAAACAGCGGCAACTATGCGGCAGATTACTTCAATGACCTCGGCGGCTACAGCGTAACTCCGCATGAGCTTCCCACAGAAAAGGTGACTGTTACGGAGGGAATGACAAAGTACGAGAAAACGATCACAATGCCTGCATACAGCGTATTTGAGATTATTTTAGAGCCTGCGGATGAGGCTGTGACGGAGGAATACACCAAGGAGCAGCCGAAGCCGGAAATAAACCTCGCATTTAAAAAGGCAGTTACGGCAAGCTCAGAGGATGCCGAGGGCGAAAACACAAGGGTAGGCGTTATCAGCGACACGCAAACGCAGAAGCAATACTGGTATCCGTCATATCTTACGGACGGTCAGAGACTTGCGCTCGATATGGTGAATGATGGAACAACGGCAGTAATGGGTTACAGAAGCGAGAGCTTTGACTCGGCGGATAATGAAGTGACACTTACGGTTGACCTCGGCGCTTATGAACAGATAGACGAGGTAGTGCTAAGTCCGATGAACGATGTTGAGAACGATGGAACAGGATTCCCTGTTGATTTCAAAATCCAAGTATCGGAGGACGGTCTTGCGTGGACGGATGTTCACAGCGAAACAAATTACGGCGGCGGCGCAAAGGTTACGGGCGCGAGAAGCTTTGAATTTGAAAAATCAGATGTAAGATATGTGCGTCTTGACGTTACAAAATTATCAGCAACCAATGACGGCGATTACAGGCTTATGCTGACAGAGCTTGAAGTGAATGAGGCATCGGACACGGAAGGATCTGATCCGTCGGATTATATTTATGATCCGGACGCGGCGGACAGTGTCACTGTAAAGGCGGATATCGACAGCGATACGACAACGGTCGACACATCATCTCTTAAAAAGGGCGGAAATATCACATATTATCTTGTGACAACCGCAAAGGACGGCAGACTTGTAAATCAGTCAACAGCAAGAGTTTCAGACTCCGTAAAGATTTATTCAAAGGGCGCGGAGGATATTGAAATTGCGCCTGTATATGAATACAAAACAACAACTGCCGCGGGCGCAAGCGGCGGAGCGAAGCTTGACGGCAGCTTCACAGACGGACTTTACAACATAACCGTCACAAATGCAGGAACAAACCATATTGATTTGTATATAAACGGTTATATGGCTGCAAATAACATAGACCAGAGCGGCGAGGGACGTTATGTTTCCGCAGGCTCTACGTATACCGCGCCTGATGTCAAGATTGAGGGCGGCACAATTACTCTTTCCACAACAGATGTAGCAAGCGATTTGTCCTATGTTAAGGTAAGCAAGTCACCCGCAATTGTTGACAGAAAAAAGAAAATTTTCATAACAGGCGACTCGCTTGTTGCAGACTACTATGGCGGCAATGAGAACAATTATCTCGGCACCACCCAGACAGGCTGGGGACAGGCGCTCGGCTGCTTTATAAACACGGATGAATATGATATTATAAACCTTTCCAACGCTGGAAAGTGGGCAAAGCAGCTCAACGAAACAGCTGTTCCGGGAATTGTATACAATGGTCAGGCGGGAGATATATTCCTGTTTGAGTCAGGCGTAAATGATATGTGGAACCCGAACGGAGATGATACGGCTAAAAACACAGCCGATATGACAGCCGCTGTCACAGACGCGGCGCAGAAAGCAAAGGCGAAAGGGCTTGATGTTGTACTCATAAATCCAAATGCCTTGCCCGATACCTGCAAAGAGGAGGTATGCCTTGGTCAGGTAATGCTTGATGTGGCAGAAAGCGAGAACGTAAAGTCAATTGACCTTTCAAAAATAAGCTGCGGTTTCCTTATGAATGTGTACAACGCTGATGTGACCGCTATACAAAGAAGCTTTGGCGTTAAAAAGGATACCAAACATTCATCATATCTCGGCGCAATGAAGTACGCTTCAATTGTAGCAGGCGAGCTGTATAAGCTCGGATATACGGACGCGGTAAATACTGATTATGAATACACGAAAACAGACGCGGACGGAAACAAAATAGTATGCAAGGCGGTTATTGACAAGCCTGTATTGTCAGGCGCGACACTCGTGGATTTACCGGCCGCGACTATCAAGAAAACAGACGAAGCATTGAAATACCCCGTATCTGTTAAGATTTTTGACACAGCAGGTAATATTATATCCGCGGATAGTACGGAAATCAAATGGACATTAAGCGGCGCCGATACGGATAATGTAACACTTACATCAAACGGAGATAAGTCGGAGCTTGCAGTGGCAAAGGACGCGAAGAACGGTTCATACAAAATAACAGCAGAGGTGACATACGGAGAAGAAACAGTTAAACGCGAGTTTGATTTTACTGTAGCATCTCCGAAGGATATGCTCACAGACAGCGGCTTTGAAAGCGGAACCATCACTGCTTCAGACTGGAAATTCGGCGTTGCAGGCGGCTGGAGCAGCGCGGACACAGCCTCGGTTTCAGCAGACAAGGTTTACAGCGGCAGCAAGAGCGTGTATGTAAACGGCGGAGCAATAGGACAGAGAATTACTCTGACAGCAGGTATTGAATATGTGCTGACAGTAAGTGTATATTCAGATGTGGCAAATGTGACAGGCAGCGCACTGGGCTTTTATGACGCAACTCAGCCATATCCAATGTCCAACGCGGTACAGACGGAGGATATATCCTTTACATCCGATGAGGCAGGTCAGTGGAAAATATATAAAATAAACTTTACTCCTGCCGAAACAAAGGAATATATGGTAGGATCGTTTGCGGCGGGCGGCGCGGAAATATACTATGACGATTTCATTCTTGCAGAGGCAGGAGAAGATGCGGTACCGACAGCAACGCCGACAGCCGCACCGACAGCAACGCCAACAGCCGCACCGACAGCGTCGCCGACAGTGTCGCCAACGGCTGCACCGACGGCTGCGCCTACAAATACACCTGAAACAGGCAAAAAATGTGTTAAAATTACCGCGGAGTATAATGGCGATGGTACGCTGAAAAATATAACTACAGAGGAAATAAACGTATCAGATATTAAGCCTGTTAATAATACGGATACACTGAAAACCTTCTATTGGGAGTCGCTTGAGAGTATGAGGCCTGTTGTGACAGATGCTCCGTCTGAAACAGACGCTCCGTCCGAAACAGATGCTCCGTTCGAAACAGACGCTCCGTCCGAAACAGATGCTCCGTTCGAAACAGACGCTCCGTCTGAAACAGATGTTCCCATTGAGGCTGACTATACATTTACTTTCGGCACAACTGAAGCAGAGGACAGCATAGGCGTAAATGGCGCTGTTCCCTATGGCAGTCAGAGCAACGGCATGACCTATGGCTTTTTCGGTATTGACGGCAGTCCTGACGTATCTGACAGCAAGACGGACGGTTTTGTGGATTACGGCGACGCGCCTATGGGCTATCTGACAAACGGAACGGTGAACGGTCATTCGTACGTGGCGGCAGATTACAGCCAATATGACGAAACAACTCTTTCAAATATGTCCGACGCTTCAATGCCTGTGCGCTTTGGAGTTAAAGCGGAGCAGCATAAGTATTATACTGTAACTGCGACGGTTGTAAACACAAGCGAAACGGAAAATGCGGAGGTTACGCTTTTTTCGGAAAAGCGTCATTATATTTTGTTCAATGAACAGCTTGCTCCGGGTGAGCGTGTAACGAAAACCTTTAATGTAAACCTTGAGTCCGTATATTACAACGGCGGAGGCTTAAAAGAGGATGAAATTATAAACGTATGCGTAATGGGCAAGAACGCCGGACTTGAAAAGGTGAGCGTAAAAAAGCATGAGGACATGGGCAGGACAATCTGGCTCTGCACCGATTCCACAGGCTGTGACCAGGGAGCGTTTGTTCCGTATTACGGACTGAGGAATTACGGCGGAGTAGGCTCTGCTCTGTCAAAGTATATCAATCCTGAAATTGCGGTGTCAAATCAGGGTGAGGGCGGACTTGAGGCAAACGACTATAATCATTTCAATAACGCGGTTGAGCATATGAACAGCGGCGATTATCTTTATGTCCAGTACGGCTGGAATGATGCAAGTCCTGATGTATACAAGAAAAATCTTGAAAAATATTATACCGCTGCCCATGAAAAGGGTGTAAAGCTGATTATTGTAAGTCCTACGGAGAGAAGAAATCCGGGTTACAATTATGATTATGCAAACAACAAATGGAATTCCACAAACGCGGGCTATGCGGAAGCAGGCAAGGCTTTTGTGGATGAGAAAATAGCCGCGGGAGCAGATGATATTGCGTTTATCGATCTGCAGGCATCAATTATAGAATGGATGAATGATGTGACCGAGGATATTTTCAATCAGCGCAAAAGGCTTGGCTTTGCGGATGCTTCAAGGACTCCGAACGCGATGGATTACTATTATCTGTGCGGCTGGGAAACAGGCGCGGATACGGTGCATATGAATGACGCGGGCGCTGACAATGCAGCATACCTCGTTGTACAGCAGGCAAAGGCAGTGATAGCGGAAAATCCCGGCAGTGTTCAGGCAAAGGTTCTGTCAGAGCTTGTTGAAAACGCTCCTGACAATACGCCGTATACAATATCCGATGAAATTGTATCAGACGGCTGGGCGCCAAACCCGCATTATCCGTATCCGTCGGCAGAATCGATTGAATTTACATATCCTACAATGGTTAAAGCTGTTGATGTGTCGGATAATAAGCTAAGCAGCATGACAGTTAAGGTGCAGGGAACAATGAGCAAGTATGCTCAGGGCGTGGCAGAAATATCGGATGCCGAGGGAAATGTCACCGCAACCCTGTATACGGTTTCAACGGATATAAACAGCTCAATCGGTCATATCGACAATACTGCCGCAAAATACGGTGATATTGTTACAATGTATTTTGACAGAAATGACAGCCGGAATATGATTGAGGAAGGCGGCAGCTATAAGGTGTACTTGCTGCCTATAGAAAATGGCGCGTCCGAGCCTGACAGCGAGCCGAGATATTCTTCGGAATATACAAAGCAGCCGGCTGTGCTTTCTAATCTCATAAGCGGAAGTGACGGCGTAAGCTCCGAAATGTTCGATTACGGTGTTGATGACGGCACATATATAGGAGGACTCGGAGCGAACTCGCAGACGGGAACAAATAACTGGCAGTATGTTGGCAGCTCATCATACACCAAGTATGTAACGGCCGTAAAGGACGGCATGACGGCCGTAGACCTTTATAATAACGGCAGCGGAACCTTCAGCCTTACAAAATACTTTAACGGTTATCAGACCGTTGACAGCGGGAAGGTGCATATGCATTTTCAGGCAGCCTTCCTGCTCGGCGCGTTCACCGTTAAGCTGACCAATACCGCCAAGGCGGCGTCCTGGATGGACGGCATGACGGTTATGAGCGTCGGTGACGGAACAGTGTATATGTATGACGGCACAGCTGCGGGACAGCTCAAAAACGGTAAGTGGACAGATGTTGATATATGGATTGATCTTGACAGGGGTACGGAAAGCATATCCGTTGCGGGTGATGAGCCTGTGATGTGCGATATAGAAAAGCTGCAAACCTCAAATAAATCAGATGCGGATTTGCTGCTCCCGTTAAGAGGCGTAAACTTCATTTATACAAGTCACCCGAGTACAATTGTAAGCTATACCTTTGAAACATATATTACCGACCTTTCCGTAACAAGCGTGGAAACAGACACGCCGAAGGTAACTGCAGAGGCATATGTTGAGGCGGGAAGTGAAGGCATGGGAAGCGTGTCGGGAAGCGGAAGCTTTGCTATAAACTCGGATATTACTCTTACGGCGGCAGCGGCGGAAGGCTACAGCTTCAAGGGCTGGTATACGGCTGACGGAGAATTGTATTCAACGGAAAAGACGCTTACAATACAGCGTATGAGAAACAATATTTCACTTGCGGCAAGATTTGCGGTTCAGAAGCATAAGGAGGATATTGCCTCGTTTGAAATAGACTCTGACAAATCAGCGGTAAAGGTCGGCTCCTCAATTAATCTTTATCCCAAAAACGCGAGGGACAGCGAGGGCGGAGAGGTCGACGCGGTTACGGCATCTGATATTGCATGGTCATGCGGTGAGGACGGAATAACCATTGATGACGACGGTGTTCTGGAAATAGAAAGCGGTTATTCCATGGAGGAAAATTCGTTAAAAACCATTACCGTCACCGGTGAAATCAACGGATATACCGCATATCTGGATATAACCGTATATTCTTATGCGTTCTATGACGAGATAACGGAAAAATCATCGTTTAACGGAAGCTTTTTAATGATTGCGGATAAAACGGCGATAGTATGGCCGGGCGCAAGCACAAGCTCGGTTTATACATTAGATGAGACTGTTGCGCTTGACAAAGATACGCAAATCACTTATTCAAACGCGTGGAGCGGTGCAAATACAGCAGGACAGTACAGATATATTTCGTTTAAAAATTCCTCTAATCAAGAAGTGCTTAAGCTGTATTACTGCTGGACGGATTTATATACTTCCGACGGAGTAACGCTTAGCGGCGCTGTTTTAAAAGATATGTGGACAGATGTTGTCATAAATATCGAAAAGAACAACGGTAAGGTTACAATAAGCGGAAATGGAAATCAGATTGAAACAACTATCTCAACAGGTTTAATTACAGATATAGCCACGATAGAGCTTTCATCAGCGAAAAGCTGCCCGGGTCCGGAGCAGCGCGCGCTTGGCATAGACAAAATAATTATTTCACAGTGATAAAAACATCGGCGGCTTTTATGCCGCCGGTGTTTTTTTGATAATGAGCGTTTATGAACAAAAAATTATTTTCTGTATTATTAGCGGCAATGATATTCTTAAACGAAAAATTTAAATAAGTTTAAATCCGGTCAAAGGCACACACCAAATAATGGGAATTTAAAGAATCATATCGGGTTTAGTTAAAATAAAATTTCATGCGCATGTCCTGATAAAAATAAAAAAGCTATT
>JBJEIW010000145.1:0-2399 GCA_051877435.1 Candidatus Ornithomonoglobus sp. | reverse complement strand
GAGAGCGAATACTCTGATCCCATCTTCAGTCTGTCGATCGCGTTGGTTATAAATACGGAACGGATAGAAACATCATAAAGTCCGACCTTCACAGTGCATTTTGCCGTAACTGAGCCGTCGGGGGTTTCGGCATATATGCTTGTTGTGCCGACACCGTTCGGGATAACTGTTCCGTTTTCGTCAACGTACACTATACCCTCATCACCTGAATACCAGTCCACCATACTCATGTCCGCGTCCATAGGGTCACAGGAGAGGGAAAGCGTAACCGGCTCCGGTCTGTCGGCATACATTGAAATCTCACTCTGTGAAAGCGAAAGCCGTTTTATCTTCTTTGTGGCGTAGACCGGGTGCACTATTGTAACATCACCGCTTGTTATTGTGATATTTGCCGCGGCCGGTGTTCCGTCGGAGGTTAAAACACCATTTTCGTCAACCGTTATCGCCGGATTATCCGAGGAATAGGAAAGCGGTTTATCGGTTGAATTGAGCGGCAGGGTATATATCTCAGGTCTGATTGAAAGCTCTCCGGAATCTATGTAAATGCAGTCGGCATCGTTTCGCGTTACTATTCTTTCTGTCCTGACCCCTTCAAGGAATCTGTTGCTCAGTGAAAAATAGAGCTGCCTGCGAAATTCGCTGTCGCTTATGCTTTTTGCATGAGCGGTAGCGGATAACAGCGGGATTAAGACAGGTATTATAAGAAACTGCTTCAAATTGATCACATCCTTTTGTTTTCTTATTGTACAAAAAACAGACGTAAAAGTCAATAAGAGCGATAAAACTTACAAAAAATTCGTGAAAATAACCATTGTAATATAAGATGAAATGTTGTATAATATATAAAATTGCGTAAATACTTATTTTGGAAGGAGATTGTAATCAATGGAACAGCAGGACAGTTCAAGATTGAAGCAGATACTTAAGAACCGCAGAGATAAGCTGGCGGAATATGTTGACGCGGGCAGGGACCCGTTTCAGATTACGAAATTCGAGCGTGATAACAATGCTAAAAACATAAAGGACAACTATGCTGAGTTTGAGGGCAAAGAGGTTACTATTGCCGGCAGACTTATGTCAAAGCGTAACATGGGTAAGGTAAGCTTCGGACACCTTGCCGACCGCGACGGACAGATTCAGGTTTTCGCTAAGCGTGATATTCTCGGTGATGACGAGTATAAGAGCTTTAAGAAGCTTGACATAGGCGATATTATCGGTGTTACGGGCGTTGTTTTCACAACAGAGTCAGGTGAGATCTCGGTAAGAGTTTTAAAGACAACACTTTTGTCAAAGTCACTCCGTCCCTTGCCGGAGAAATTCCACGGTCTAAGCGATACCGATACAAGATATCGTCAGAGATACGTTGACCTTATCATGAACAGCGAGGTTAAAAAGACATTTATCAACCGTTCAAGGATCATAGCCGCAATCAGAAGCTATCTTAATGAACGTGATTTCTTAGAGGTAGAAACACCTATGCTTGTTTCAAATGCCGGCGGGGCGTCTGCAAGGCCGTTTGAAACGCACTTTAATGCTCTTGACGAGGATTTCAAGCTTCGCATATCGCTTGAGCTCTATCTTAAGAGACTGATTGTAGGCGGTTTTGAGCGTGTATATGAAATAGGACGAGTGTTCAGAAACGAGGGTCTTGACACACGTCACAATCCTGAGTTTACTCTTATGGAGCTGTATCAGGCATACACGGATTATCACGGCATGATGGATCTTACGGAGGACCTTTACCGTCATGTGGCACAGGAGGTTCTCGGTACGACAACCATTACTTATAACGGTATAGAAATGGATTTAAGTAAGCCGTTTGAGCGTATAACGATGGTTGATGCCGTAAAGAAGTATTCGGGTGTGGACTTTAACGAAATTCATACGCTTGAAGAGGCGCGCGCGGCGGCAAAGGAACATCATATTGAGTATGAACAAAGGCATAAGAAGGGTGAGATCCTTAATCTGTTCTTTGAGGAATATGCCGAGGAGCATCTTATCCAGCCTACATTTGTAATGGACCATCCTATTGAGATTTCTCCGCTTACAAAGAAGAAGCCGGAAAATCCCGAATATGTTGAGCGTTTTGAGTTCTTTATGAACGGATGGGAAATGGCAAACGCATATTCCGAGCTTAACGACCCGATTGACCAGAGAGAGCGTTTTAAGGCGCAGGAGGAAGCGCTTGCGCAGGGTGACGAGGAAGCCAACACAACAGATGAGGACTTCATGAACGCCCTTGAAATAGGCATGCCTCCGACAGGCGGCATCGGCTTCGGTATCGACCGTATGTGCATGCTTCTTACAGACTCGCCTGCGATCCGTGATGTTTTATTGTTCCCGACAATGAAGCCGCTTGAACAGTAACAGGCTCAGAAATGGCTTAACAGAGCCATTTG
>JBJEIW010000144.1:0-10315 GCA_051877435.1 Candidatus Ornithomonoglobus sp. | reverse complement strand
TATCGTCGATTATCTCAACACCGTTCGATACGAAATATGCGTAAATATTCTTGTCCGCTCTCACATAGAGGTGTTGAACGGCTCGGAGAGCGAAATCACGCCTACTCCATACTTGTCAAGCTCGTTTGTAACGTTGAGGTATTCGCGCATATTACGGCTGAAGCGGTCATATTTCTTGACGATGATTTTATCAATCAAGCCATTCTTCGCGTCCGTCATCATCTGCATAAACGCCGGACGGTGCGCCACGTCTTTGCCGCTTTTGCCGTCATCGCAGTAGATTCTGTAATCGGAGCTGCCGACGTATCTGATACATGCCTCTTTCTGCGTATCAATCGACAGTGAGTTGTTGCCTTTGTCGCGGTCGCTCACCGAGCGGCGCACATATATTGCTGTTATTTGGTTCATGTTATCAGCCTCCCTGAATTTAAATTTGCTTTGGAAAGCTGATTTTGCATAAGTAAATTATACCATAATAAAGCGTTAAACTGCATTTTTTAAATTTTCTTTTTGCTCCTTCGGATTTAGAATATCGTATATCCGATTGATTTTGGTTAGTCTGATTATTTCTAAATCAGATTTCGGAATATGTACCGTAACTTTGGTATTCGTATTTTCGTGTTTCTTGTTCACCAGCATGACTCCGCCCTCCTGTATTTGTATTTTGAGAGGAATAAACAGAGCTTGTCCTCTCACCTATATGTGATTTTTAAGGGGTTTTGTATGGGTATCTTTATAAAATTTCATCAAATGTTCATATGAAAAAATTGTCCCTCTCACTTATATGTGTTTTTTAACGGTGTTTGACAACCCTGTTTCAGAAAAAATCTTAAAAGTATCCGCTCACTTAATGAAATAAATCAGTGGTTTTGTAAGGGTGTTCATAGAAAAAAACTCAAAAAATAAATTCAGCGATTTTGGCTGAAACGAAAAGAAGCCCCATTTTCGGGGGCGTGGCTCAAAGGTGAGAGCCTTTGTTCTTGGGGATTGGGGAATTATCCTCAACAAGCGAAAATGTGAATTGGGAAATTACACTAATTCTCGTTTTTGAGCGTTTGTGTACACAAAGGCAGTGCTTGCCAAGAATGAACAGATGTATCTACAAACTCAAACACATTTTATTAAATTATACTTGACTAAAGTGAGGTTGTATGATATAATATAAATATCAAAATAATCGGAGGCTGTGTTATGTTTATAGGCAGAGAACGGGAGCTTTCAGCTCTTGACAGGTTATATAGGTCAAGCAAATTTGAATTTGCGGTTATTTATGGCAGACGTCGTGTAGGTAAAACTGCACTTATCAACAAATTCATTGACGATAAAAATGCCATATATTTTATGGGTGTGGAAAGCAACGCAAAACAGAATCTTGAAAATCTTTCGAAGAGTATCATGGAATATGTCAGTGGCACGGAGGTTGACAGTATATTCTCATCTTTTCAGTCGGCGCTTGAGTATGTGTTTCGGCTTGCTGAAAAAGAACGAATTATTCTTGCAATCGATGAATATCCATATGTTGCCCGTTCATCAAAGAGTCTTGCATCCACATTACAGCTTTTGATTGATAGGTACAAGGATAAAACAAATCTGATGCTTATTCTTTGCGGCTCGTCGATGTCATATATGGAGGATAATGTTCTCGCTTATAAAGCACCTCTCTATGGCAGGAGGACTTCACAGATGAAACTCCTACCGTTTAATTTTGAGGAAACCTGCCGTTATTTCAAAAACTTTTCAAATGAGGATAAGGCACTGGTTTACGGTATTGTCGGCGGAACTCCTCAGTATTTTTTACAGATTGACGATAAATTGAATATTGAAGAAAATATAAAGAATACGTTTTTGAATCCTGTTTCATTTTTGTATGAAGAACCGATAAACCTATTGAAACAGGAAGTTAGAGAGCCGGCGATCTACACTGCTGTTATTGCCGCCATAGCTACGGGGGCATCGAGAATGTCAGAAATTTCGGGCAAGGTCGGCGAAGATACAAATATTTGCGCAATGTACCTTAAAAATTTGATTAACTTAGGTATTGTGCAAAAGGAAACACCCTACGGCGAAAAGGCTTCACGAAAGTCAGTTTATTCGATTGAGGATAATATGTTCCGCTTTTGGTATCGGTTTGTGTTTGAAAACAATTCTATTATCGCACGTGGAGCTGTCGATTTAGCGTATAAGCGTATTGAGCCGCAACTTTCGGACTATATGGGTAAGATTTTTGAGGAAATCTGTAAACAGTATCTTTGGAAACAGCTCATTTTAGGCGATTGTCCTGTTGAGTTTATGTCTCTCGGCCGTTGGTGGGGTAATAATCCAAAAGAAAAGCGACAGGAAAAAATCGATATTATGGGCGAACAGGATAAAACCACAGCACTATTTGCGGAGTGCAAGTGGACAAACGAAAGGGTTAACCTTGGCGTTTTAGAAACTCTTATAAAACGCAGTGAGCTGTTTGGTTATAAGAAAAAGCATTTCTATCTTTTTGCTAAAACCGGATTTACAAGAGGTTGCGTGGATAAAGCGGCGGAAATGGGCAACGTAACGCTTGTTACATATGACAAAATGATAGAATCTTAAACTTTAATTCCTTGCAATAAGGTAATTTGCAATTGTTGGCATGGAGAGGTGGATGGCTATGGTATCAAACAACAGACAGCCTGAATGGAATATTTACGAAGCCGTTATTCTTCTCGATGGTTACCTTGAAACATTAAGGACAAATCAGTCAAAGTCACAAATCGTAAAACGTGTTTCTTCTGATTTGCGTCGAATGGCATTGAATCGCGGTGTCGAAATCGACGATAGATATCGAAATGAAAATGGTATATCATACCAAATTTATAGCATGGATTCCGCATACAGAGGTGAGAAAGTTTATGTTCCGGCTACGGGACTGTTTGCGGAAACGGTAGAACTGTACCGCACAGATAAGGAAAGATACTTTGACATACTTGAGGAGGCGAAAAACATGATTGCAGACAAACAGAATAATAAAGAGGCTTTTTTGTCGTGGGCAACATCTGTTCTTCCTCCCCGGAGATGCAAGTGGATTGAGGGAAATATTTTGAAAATGGAACGGTTTGCTGTTGCAATCAAGTTAATATCTGAATTGATATTTGATGTTACGAACATTGAAACACTTGAGATTATTTGCAATGCGGCTGAAAAAAAATAAAATCTTCCAAATGAAAAACAGAAAACTCATCAAATACATAAATGATGATTTCAAGATTTATATGCAGTATTGTTCTGAAGAGATAGGACAAGAAGAGCAAGTTGCCGAAACAAAGATAACGGTGGTTAAATCTTCTTCAGATCCTGCGTATGATGCCGCCTTGCCGGAGTCGGGAAACAGTTTCCTCGTTGTTGATTTTGGTAGAGAAGAATCCATGGCATTTACCAAGCCAAGGAGTATCATGTTTTGGGGTAAAGAGCTTCCGACACCTTCCACTTGGAAAGACGTGTATGCTAGCATTGTATCTGTTCTATACGAAAGATATCCGGATGTATTCAGCTCTATCAACTCCTTTCCGGGCAGTACAAGATTGGAGTTCGACAAAGCAGACGATGCAAGCCATATGACATCGCCAAGAGAGATTTCCGAGGATCTTTGCGTAGAAACAAATTTTAGCGCGACGGATTTTATCAAGAGGATAAAAGCGCTTCTCAATGTGTGCGGAGTGGCTTATGATGAGCTGAAAATCGTATATGAAAGAAGGACTGGTACAACATTTAAAAATTCGTCTGTTAGTGCCCCTACCTCGAGTGCTTGCGAGGCTAAATTTCTTGCCTATTTACAGAATACTGCGAAGCTTGCGGTCAGAACCTGCAGCGCTTATGTTTCATCTATTAGGAGTGCGGAGCGTTATGCCGCCGATAAAGGCTATGTACACAACCGAAGAAGAAAAACTCACTATGCTTACCAGACTGCTTCCGTTTATGGAAAAACGCTTGAATCTGATTGAGCTTGCGCCTAAGGGCACCGGTAAGTCTTATCTTTTTGGAAATGTCAGCCGATATGGGTGGCTTTCCAGTGGTGGTGTCATGAGTCGTGCAAAGATGTTTTATGATCAGACGAAGCGCAGAGAGGGATTGATTGCAGGGAGCGACTTCGTCGCACTGGATGAAGTGCAAACAATTTACTTTTTACCGTGGGCGATTATAAAGGAACTGCAGATGCCGGTATGGTGCTTTGCGGCAACATCCGCAAGGAAATCATGGATGCAGACGGATATGAAAATATGTTTACCGAGCTGCCTGTCGTTTTCCATGAGTCAGCATTAATTGAAAGGTTTCACGGATTCATTAAAGGATGGAATATCCCGCGTATGAAAGACAATTTAAAGGTAAATGGTTGGGCACTGAATTCGGAATACTTCTGTTCAATCATGCATGAACTGCGCAGTGATATGAGCTATAGGAGTTCCCGTTTTCACACTGTAATAATGAGAATAAAGCCGATTTTGCATAAGAAGAAAAGCGTTATACTATGGGTAATAAATCCACATAGTATAACACTTTCTCTTTTATTCATAAGCGGAAAATAATACAGCGTATTGAATTAATCTACATCTTTATGCGAAAATATAATACGTTATAATATTTGTTACTTTATCACGCTGTCCGCCTCGAACCAGTCGATCTTATTATCCTTGATCGTGCAGTCGTACATTTCTGTAAGCGATTCTTTAAGCACAAAGTCACATAACAAAGAATTGTGGCCCTCAACATTCCATTGCCAGCGTCCGAGATAATAATGCTCATTATCCGCGTCAAATTCACCGACAATCTCAAAGATATACGGATTGCCTGTTTCTGCATCCTCCGTTCCGAAGTAATCATACAGCGCCGCTGCAATTTCCGCAGCCTTTTCCTCGTCTGCGGAAACAACCTTGTTTATATCAGCGGTTTTTGTCACCTTAGATTCATGCGACACAACGCTGCTTTCATTAAATCTTTGCAGAATTGCCGCAACCTCGGCGCGGGTCGCATTACCGATCGGGTCTAAAACCCCGTTGCCCCTGCCTGTGAGTAAACCCTTGCCGATTGCCCAGCCGACATCATTCTGCGCCCATTTTGAAATACTTTCCGCATCCGTAAACGGTGATAAATCGCCGATTTCTTTAGTTCTTATGCCCTTAAATTCAGCATAGCGGTATAAAATCGCTGCAATCTGTTCCCTTGTGACCGGCGCGTCCGGCGCGAATTTATCCTCCGAATATCCCTGTACAATATCACGGTTTCTTGCCCAGTATACAGCCGCGCCGTACCAGCTCTCTGCGTCAACATCCTCAAACGGATAGCCCCATATTTCCTCGTTCATATCAGGCTCTCCCTCGGCGCGGTAAAGCACCGTTACAAGCATTGCGCGCGTCATAGGCTCATCCGGCGCGAACAAAGTATCGGAAACCCCTGAGAACAGCTTGTTTTCATACGCATACCTTACATTGTCATAGAACCAGTCACTTGTCTTAACATCTGTAAACGGCAATTCTGCGTCCTTTGACGGTGCTACTGTTTCAGACGGCGACATAGTTGATACAGGAACAGGTGTCGGTGTCGGATTTGCTGACGAGGATCCTCCTCCGCTGCCGCCTGATGTTTTCTTCGCCGATGTGCTTACGGTCATATTTACGGTCTTAATCAGACTTGAAGGTAAGTCAAGATATGTATTGGCAAGCTCCATATTATCCATATTATTTGTAACATAAGTATCTATATCAGGATAAATGTCAATACTTACACTTGTATCTCCGCTGTTCTGAGGCGAAATCATATTATTAACAGCCTTTACATTTTCGCTGTCATAATTGCTTATCTTCATATCAAGCGTGTTGTTATCATCAGATACAGCATTTAATACAACTATATCTTTTTGCTTGACGGAAATTTTATCAGTATATGTTTCTCCTGTTTCAGCATTTTGTATTTTCGCTTCGTTCATAAGCTCTGCTAATGATTTATCCGCACTCCTTGTTATTTCATAATCATGAACATCAAATTGAGTATAAATCCTCAATCCGGCAGTTTCGGATATTTTCTCCTCATCGCTTGTATCCTCAAACGCAGCTGCGGGAACATCAACATCCATTGTAATGACCTTCTTTTCTCCCGATAGCAATGCAAACGACTCGCTGCTTGTTTCAGTACCATTAAGATTTACATACACGTTTTCATTCTCTGCGTTTTCGCTGCCGTTATTCGACACGCTTATCTGAAGCCTTGCCGTATTTCTGTCAAGCATCTTGTGTGAAATATTATCAATTACAATCTGAATGTCATCTTCATATTCCCACTCATCCTCGCTGAACACAAAGCCATTCTGCTCAACCTCGGCCATAAGCCTTAAGCCGTCCAGACTCTGCGGCACATTCCATGTAATAGAAACCCTCTTGGTGTTTCCTCCGACGAGCTTATTTATTGTTTCTGTGCCTATGAGTGTCTTTTCGCCGTCTTTCGGCTGCTGATACAGCTTCACTTCAATATCCGACATCTCCCATATTGCCTCGTTTGTGACATCGACATCTATATGCAGGTTTTCCTGTCCTGCATATACATCATCGCCGTTTACAATTACACCATCAAGCATTTCATAGCGGAAATCGAAATCGGATACAATAAGGCTTCTGTTATCAGTGTCCTCAACAGGCATCATTGTACCGGATATATCTTTAACAGTTGACAGCCCCTTCAGATATACCATTCTCAAAAGCTTCGGCGCAACTATTACACAGTCAATATTCGTAAAGTTTTCGCCCTGTTCCTCTGTTATCTTAACAGGCTTTGTCCATGTTACCGTTTTACCGCGCCTTATCATTTCATCGCCGGCAGAAACAACTCCAAACTGACCGTTTACATCCGGTTCCAGATTATAATCAATCACAATACCGTCATCATCTGTATACGGATATGTCGCTATGCTGCCGTCCTCGTCATAATACGGTTCCTCAAAATTCTCAAAGGTTTCCATTACGGTGTACATCTGACGTTCCTTGTAATAGTTTTCCGGTTCGGTAGCCTCACTGCTTGTCGGATCTATGCCCTCCTTATAGCTGATGCCGTTCTGCGACCATGTGACGAGAACCGCATCGTCTGCCGCGTTTACCGTAAATTCCGTAAGCGGATTATCCTCTTCGGCTTCAACGATTGCACATGGATCTGTGTATCCGGTATAACAATTACTGTTGATAAGTACCTCCGTGCCGTCAGCGGCTGTTGTCTTATACAAAGCTCTCGCTATCATGTCGGTAATATTGAACGAAACAATATCCCCGTCCGAGATATAGTAGAGCATCACACCCTCCGGCGTTTCATCAAAGATTATATTCTGCTGGCTTACCGCATCATTCGTCAGACGAATAAGCGGATAGAATTTATCCTGTACAACATCATACATCTGAAGGAATATTTCTCTGTCCTCCGTCGTGGCAGCCTCTTTATCCAAATCAATAGCATATGCCGATACCGCATATTTACCGCATGTTATTGTTTTATGCTCTACAGCCTGCGGGTCAGAATTCATACTCTTTATGCTTATTTCGCTGCTTTCGGGCTGTCTTGACCATCTGCCTGCCATGTGTCCAAGCTCCTCGTCGTCCTCGGAAATAATCATGCTGCTGTCGTCTATGTCAACATACTTGGACAAATCCATAAATCCCTGACCATACCAGTTTTCGGCATACAATTCAACCTCATCACTGCTCATTGCAAGCGACAAATTGTTTATATCCTTTTCGGAATATTCCTCCGTCCATGTGTTAGTTTCAAAATCATAGAAACGATATGCTATTGTCGAATACGGATTTACCACATCTCCTACCATAAGCTCATCACTATTTACCTGCTCATAAAGAGATTTAACGTAGGTCATAAGCAATTTTCTTGTGCCGTCCAGCGCGGTGTAATCCGCAACTGCCGCGCTGTCGTCCGCGCAAACATCACCATCGGTTGTTTTTGTTACCTCCATAATATCTCCGAAGGTCTTTGAAGCCTTATCAAAAAATACCGCTCTGATATTTCTGCTGTTGAAACGCGTTACAAAGTCCGTCTTATCAACTCCCGGAGCTTCACTCGACCATGTTATAATAAATCTGTCACCCAAATCGTAAATATGTACAGTATCATCATCCGCGCCGTCATTGTCTACAAGCTGAGGCTGAGACCACACATTATTCTCACATATTGAGTATTTAAGCACTGTTCCGTTTTCATCGGAATCAAGGAACAGCATAATCATGCTTGTATCAGACCCAGCCGATGCCGTGCCATAGGATATGACCTCTATAAGCGGCTGTGCACTCGGAAACGCGCCTGTTTCCAGAATTTGCTCGTTATAATGGTCTACCGATACATCTGCAAGGCTTACAGCGTTTGTTTCACCGAAATTATAGCTGCGATTGTTAAGATACAGCTGTTCGTCAACATCTTCTTCCGTAATAACATCATAGCGGTAATCACCGTCATTCATAAGAGAAGCCACAGATGTACCGTTTATATTGAACATATCATACTTCTTTTTAGTGATGAGCCATTTCTTTTTAATCTTATCGCCGATAAGCCCAAGCACAAGCTCTGAGGACAGGGTAACACTTCCCTTACCGGCATTGGCAGTGGTGAATACCATATCAAAATCCGCCGAACCGCTGAGCGTCAGTGATGCCAGTTTAACAAATGAAGCACCTGCCGAAAGCGTCACCTTTGGTCTGAGCATAAGCTTTCCGTATATGCTTAGCTTTCTGTCAACATCGGAGCTGCCGAGCTTGTTTAAATCTATTTTATTGTCTTCATCAGACATATACAAATAGTCCGGCTTGTCCGGATTTTTATAAAACGGTTCTGTTACCATCATGGCAGTAATATCTCCGCTCAGCTCCCCTTTTACCATAATCGCGATACCCACAGGGGTAGTGTATTTATATGTTGCCGATGCTTCACCGTCAACCACTCCTGTTACAACAAGGTCTTTAAAGTAATATTTGTTTGCGGCTTTGTCATAGCCCATAACTATGGATACACCTACACTCAGTGTGAATTTCAAATCAGCGTTGGTCTTGCCGTTCTTTTTGTTGTCATTGCTGTTTTTGTCAACTGCGTTGCTTGCCGTATCCTTAGCCTCATTCTTAATCTTTTCGTCTTCCTCGCTTTTGTCGTCTCCGCCGGAAACTTCTTCCAGCTTCTTCGCGCTTTCCTTTATTTCCTCAACAGGAGTGTCCGGAGCTTCTTTTTTCTCTCCTTTATCGTCCTTATCCTCCTTCTTTTTGCTGCTGTCATAGGATTTCTTAAATTCCTTGTTCCAGCCAAAACTGATTGTCCTTTCGTCCTCGGTAACAGTCACATCTCCCTTGCTTTCCGCAAGATCGTCAAGCTTCTGTGTAAAGCCGAGATCCAGAGAGGTGTCCATTTTATTCATAAATTCTATAACACCGTTAAACGGTGATTTAAAGGAATTAACCACTGTAAGCACAGAAAGACGCGGCTTGAATATCATTCCGACATTATGCTCTATGTATCCGACATTGTTCCGGTCATAAACGCGAATTGCCAGATAATCGCCTGCGCCTACTTTCTCGGTTGCAGGATTTATACTGTAGTTATAGTTATCCGTACCTATAAGCGACGGCTTTTTAATTTCATACTGTCTTGTACTGTCGTTATATACTGCGGTATAGGTGTCCTTCAGAGCACCGGTAGAATCATAGCGGTATACCTCTACTTTGCCAACGGTTGCCGTGCCTTTGTTTAATTCATTGATTTTAAAGGAATAAATCTGACGCTTATCCTCATTTGACACAGCACAGCTGTCTATTGATGTGATTTTCCAATCCTCGGTATTTACATACTGAGACTTATTTTCAACGCGCGCCGCCTTAAAATCCACTACATCAAAGGTGTTGTATTCATCTATAACTATATTTGATGCTTGTGTATCCTTGTTTACCATTGCATAGCCGGTATAATTCTTACCGCCGTATTCTGCTATAACAGGATATGTTTCATTCACATCAAATTCCGATGAGGTTATCGTCCAGTGTCCATCCTTATCTGTTGAGGTTTCCTTTCCGCCCGCTATGATATGCGCGCCTTCAAGCGGAATTTCCTCAAATTTACCGTTTGTATGGCTGATAACATCGGCAGTTCTTAATTTTACTGTACCCGAAATTGAATTCTCATGTCCTGTATCGTTTATAGCCTTCGGTACAATCTGATAATAAAGCTGAACTCTGCCCATAAGCTGCGGAACATAAGGGAAGGTCTGTATCCGATCAATAAACCCACGGCTACCAAATATAACGAAATCGTGATATAATCA
>JBJEIW010000143.1:0-10339 GCA_051877435.1 Candidatus Ornithomonoglobus sp. | reverse complement strand
TTTTTTAAACGTTAAAATGGCGTAGCAAAACTCAAATGAGTTTTGCTACAGCCCCATTATTTAATACATCTTTTCAAGCTTCAGCAAATGTACACCCTTTTCTGCTCCGCCTTCTCGGGAGCCGTCATAAGCAAATATCCTGTCATTATCGGTTATCAATATTCCCCATAACGAGGCTCCGTCATTGGTCTGGTAGTTGCATATAAATTCAGGCTGCAGCGGATTGCTTACATCCCACACAGCTATACCCTTAGAGCCGTTCGCCTCAAATATCAGATTATCCTTTTTTCGTATTATAGTTGGTCTGCCGTCCCCATCTCCGGAAATATACTCATCACTCTCGCCTTCCGGAAAATCAAAATCATTACGCTTCGGATTATAAGGATCAGATACATCATATACAACAAGACCGCGGTGATCCTCCGAGCCATTCAATGAATTTACCGAGCTTTTACTTTTTGACATATACAGATAAGGATAATCAAGCGTACAATCCCATAACTGATGGAGATATGTCTTGCTGTATTCTCCGCTGTATACCATTATCGGATTTTTATCATCTGTAATATCAAATATGCATAGCTTTCGCGACAAAGCCGAAACATACAAATATTTTTTATCGCCTGAGTCGTAGAAGCTCATTCCATGCGCATCCATTGTTACTCCCGTCCTGCCATAATAATAGTCTCCCCACATACTTCTGAAAGAAGGCTTTTCAGGATTATCCAATTCAAATATTGCTATACCTCCAAACTGATTTCCCATATAAAGATGATCATCTCTTATAATCAGATTACTGCATTTATTGTTAAACCAGAAGGTATTGAGAATCTCCATTTTCTCCGGATCTATAACACACAGACAGCCTTCATCGTATACTTTTGTATCAAGCGATTCTGTGTCATAGTATATATCATCAAAATCTGCTATTGCTTCACCAACATTCTCTGATACTCCTTCTATTCCGATAAACAATGAAGCCGGCGGCTCTGCGGGCAGATTATCAATGCTTTCAAGCGCAGTATAGTCCTCCCACATATTTTCTTTATAATACATATACATAGTTCCCGATATGTCGTATACAGTTTTTATCCAATACCACTTGTCATATTCAAATTCCGAACCGGCAAAAGTGAAGCTGTCCTCCATAAGCTCAGCTGTTGTATTTACACCGGGATATAAGCCTATCCGAATATTGCCTTTATTCTTTGGTGCCGGTATTCTCATCCAGAATCCAAGCTCATTACTTTCACTGCCGGTTATACCGTTCGTAATAACAGCTCTGCCTCCGCTTCCGGCAGTCATGCGGCATCCATATATACCGCCCATATCAGATTTTTCGGCAGCATAATCTATGTCTGCGTTTACAGTCTCATAAGATATTATTTCACTTCCGGTTCCGTTATCAAAGGTTATTTCCTCTGCTGCACAGGTATTCCAGACAGCTCCTGTGGAACCACGGTAGCTCACATATAAATAACCGTCATGGTACACCACCTCTGATGCCATAAAGCCATACTTTGGCCGATCACATTTCGATACATACACAGGCTTGTTTTCATCAGAAAAATCAGCCTTAATAAGATACAGATTTTCACCAATGTATGCATAATTGTCATGAACATCCATACTTCTGATAGAACGGTTATTGCCTGAATAGAAATCCGAAACCTTATTCATGTAATAATCCCCGATAACAACCGAACCCTCCGGCACGTATACTGTTGGAGCAGGAGTCGGCGTCGGTGTTGGTGTCGGCATCAGCGTTGGTAACGGTGTCAGCGTTGGCGTCGGTGTCAGCGTTGGTACCGGTGTCGGCGTTGGCGTCGGCATCGGTGTCGGTGTCAGCGTTGGCGTCGGCATCGGTGTTGGTACCGATGTCAGCGTTGGCGTCGGCATCGGTGTTGGTGTCGGTGTCAGCGTTGGCGTCGGCATCGGTGTTGGTACCGATGTCAGCGTTGGCGTCGGCATCGGTGTTGGTGTCGGTGTCAGCGTTGGTGTCGGTGTCAGCGTTGGTACCGGTGTCAATGTTGGGGGCGGCGTTGGCACCAATTCATTCCCAATTAATGTCAACACACTGCTGTAAGGCTCCCCATTACTCATACTATTCCATAGCATTACCTTTGCGTACTCATTTCCGGTCAGATTGAGCTCAGGAATCGCAGTATTATTCACGCCTTTATTCAAAGTTAATTTACCGGTGTTTAGTTTCAGCAGTTTCCCTTCCTCATTATATACAGCAAAAATAAGCTCTGTATCAGTCAGCTCTGCCTCTGCATTTATGATAAGACAACCGTTGTCATGAAGCTCTAATTCTGCCTTATAGCTCTCTGCTTTGACCGCTGCACACCCAATATAGGCTGAAAAAAGCAGGAAAATGACTGCTATTTTCTTTATCATCACTTAACACCCTTATAACTCTCTTTGATTTCCATATAATTCTCAATACTGCCTATATCATATCTCTTACCCGGCATTTCAAAGGCATAAACATCAGCATTCCGACACAGCCAAGCCACAAAGCTCCCCGGCGCATCTGTTCCGCATCCGTCCGCAAAGGCTTCACTGATTCTTGAAATATCCTCAGCCTTATAAATATAAAACGGCGGACAGCACCAATTGCTTTCCGGTTCAGCCGGCTTTTCAGTCATTTTTATAATTCTCTCATTTTCATCAATTAAGAGAACTCCGCTCTTTGTAAGGCGCTTTGTGTCACTCTCAAAATATCTCATGACACATGAAGCATTCTTTTCTTTAAAATATCCCAGAAATTTTGTTGCTGAGAAATCAAGCACATTATCTCCTGCCATTACGAAACAATCCTCGCTTTGACCGATCAGGTTATATGCAAGCTCTATATCACGGACTGCGCCAAGACGTGTATCGTTTGAGCTCGTGCCGTCGTCAATCACTCTTATGTTGTGATTATTTTCTTCCGCCCATTTATAGAAATGGTCTGCAAACTTATGATTAGAAACCACAATATATTCATCAATCATACCGGCAGTATCAATATCATCAATAAGCCAGTCAAGAATTGTCCTGCCGCCAACGTCAAGCAGCGGCTTAGGGAAATTCTCTGTTATTGGATAAAGTCTTGTAGCATACCCTGCCGCTAAAATTATACATTTCATTTATACATCACCTTCTACTCTATATTTCATCTAACTACAGCGTGCATTTCACCCCATCCGCAGTTTTGCAGTAATGAACACTGAATGCATTTTTCAATTCCGGGAAATGCTTTAAATACCGCTCTGTTATACTCTTTGTAATCTCTTCTTTATATTTCGGATCAACCAGCGCCATACAGCATCCCTTGAAACCTGCGCCTGAGAAACGTCCGCCATATATACCTTCTGTTTTCAGCATTGCTTCATATAGCGCCTTAAGCTCCGGTGAGCCCGTTTCATAATTATATATTGAGCTGAATCCTGATTCATTTATCATCTTTCCAAAGCTGATAAGATCACCCTTCTGCCAGAACTCCGCACCGATTTCAACTCTGTGCTGTTCACTGAAATAATGCTCAGCACGTCTTCGCCATGTTGAGGGAAGAACATTTTTATACTTTTCAAATTCCTCAGGCTTTATATCCCTCAGGTATGTTTCATTAAACTTTCCGTATTTATGCCCCATTACTGCCTTTATAAAGTACGCCGCCGCACGGCATTCATCAGTGCGCATATTATACATTGTACCCGCAAGACTCCTCGGAACTCCCGAAAAGAAAATTCCGATTTCGTACTCAGGCATGTCTTTATGCTGCTCAAGCAGCTTGTATGTACCATCACGCGTATCAAGATACAGCAGATGCTCTGCCTTTGAATAGACCTCACAGCTCTGGTCAAGTGTGCCGCAGGCTACACCGACATATACATTCTCAACCTGCTGTGCGAGCTTTATAATCTCCGCCGGCTTCAGTTTAATATTATTCACCTTACAGACAGTAAGCATAAATCCTATAATCACACTTGCAGAAGATGAAAGACCGCCAATCGGCAAATCTCCTTTTATAAAACATTTAACGCCTCGTGTCATGGAATAGCCATGGCTGTTCAATATCCTTATGACACCGCGCAGATGATCTGCCCAATCTCCTGATTTAGCTTTCACTTTGAAAACACTAAATGTCTTCTTCTCAGGTATATTAAGGCTCACCGCCTCAACCGAACCGTCTTCTGTCGGGCAATATTCGATTGTGATGCCCTTATCAATCGCAAAGCCTGTTACTTTGCCGAGCTGATGATCGACATGCGCGCCAAGAGGGCATATCCGGTACGGACAGAATATGCTGTATTTTTCCCGCGCTTCAGGATAAATTGATTCAAAAGTCATTATCTTACTCCTTTATCATAGATTGTATTACTATCTGCTGTATTACAAAATCGCATAATACACTACGCACCCAAATGCTCCTCGCAGATGTTCTTTATTTCAGTCAATCGTCTGTTATAATCTACATCTGATTTCAACAACTCTTCCTATTATTTTTATTTTTTTGTCAATAATCTCTTTCCGGCTGTAGAATTCAGGCACTGCTTCCTGATTACATTCTGTAAGAATTATTCCGTAATTGTTTTTATATACCCTTTTTACCGTAATATATTCGCTGTCTATATATAAGACAACCATATCACCGTTCCTATACCTGTTATGTCTGAGTACCAGCAAAATATCTCCCTTAGCTGCGCGAGGCTCCAGACTGTTGTCCGGCACTTTCAACCAAAAACAGCCGCTGTCATACAAGCCCTTTTTCAATACAGGCTCAAATCCTATCAGCTCCGGTATGGCTTGGCTTTTGTTCAAGCCCATATCACCGTAAACAGGAGCATAACACACCCTTTTATAGCTTGTTTTCTTCGGTGCTCTGCCCAACAGATAATCAACAGTTACATCAAACAACGCCGCCGTCTTAATCAAAGAGGCATAATCCATCTGGGTACGGCCCGTTTCCCAGCTGCTGTAGGTTGTCTGCGACACATTCAGCTGCTTTGCCACCTCCGTCTGCGTGATTTTTCTTTGCTTTCTTAATTCTTTTAATCTCAGCATCGTATCCACCACTTAATACATTTTGTTATATATCTCTTGTTATTTTCTGCCCTTTTTTCAATGTAAACGTATTTTGTGCTATATCACTCCAAAAAATTGCCTTTTTGTCCTAATTATGATATAATTACCTTATCAAATATTTAAGGAGGATTTATATGAATTCAATTAAAGGACAAAAACTGTTAACCATCCATCTTTCACCCGGAGATGTTTATGAAATCGATTATGTAAATAATGTTGAAATAAACATTATAAATCAATCTTCGGATGTTATTACACTCTCTGCCTGTGCCAACTGCACTGAAAACGATTCTGTATCCCAATACGTTGAGCTTCCTGCCTATGCGTTTCTGAATGATTTCAGACTCGACAGCAGCAAGCTGTATATTACCGCCTCAGGCTACGGTAATGTATCTCTGTACCGCATCTGAGAATGAAGGGTGACACGCTATGCAAATCAGAACTCACAAACGCGGCTTCGGCTATACCCGCCACAATGGCATATTATCCGCCCGATACACCGAAAATGACTATGTTCGCTCCGGTATTATCTGCCGGCTCGACGGAATAAATAACACCGGTGCCGGGCACGCTTCATCAGCCTCCGTATGGACTGATTTATCGGGGAACGGCAACAGCTTCATGCTCAATGGCTGCACATGGAATAACAGCAATCTGCATTTTGAAAAAGGCTGTTATGCGATAGGTACACGCATGAATCCAACTGCAATAACCATTGAGATTACGGCTAAAATAGAAGTATGGCAGCCCAACGTATTCTTAATCGACAACCTCAACAGCGGCGGAGCCGGTATTCAGATTATCAAAGACTCTTCATTGAGCCACGGGCTTTATTTCTCAATCCATGACGGCAGCTCATATTTAAATTATAACTCGCGCCTATCCTTCGAGCAAATGTTCACAGTTGCACTCTCCTATAACAGCGATGCTTTTATCTGCTATGCAAATGCAGGGCAGATTGCAGTCTTGCCGGGCGGTGCGCTGAAAGCTCCCAGCAACAATACCGTATGGGCATTGGGTGCCAATCCTAAGGGCAGTGTTTCCGAAGGCTCTGATTATGAAAATCTGGTAGGTAATATTTACAGTGTGCGCATCTATAACCGCTCACTGTCACCTGAGGAGCTGAGGCATAATCATATGGTTGACACACTCCGTTTTAAAAACGGAATTATATAAGCTCTCATACAGCCGCCGCATACCTCTTACGCTGCGGCTGTATTCAGCTTAATTCATCATTTGCCCTTTCAAGCGCCGCCGCAATTACGGCATCCATATCATAATACTTGTATTCTCCAAGTCTGCCGCCGAATATTATTGTTTTCTCATCTTCGGCAAGCTCCCTATACTGCTTATAAAGCTTATTGTTTCTTTCATCATTTACAGGATAATACGGCTCATCGCCCGGCTTCCACTCGGAGGAGTATTCGCGGCTTATCACTGTTTTGGGCTGTGTGCCAAACTCAAACCACTTATGCTCGATAATTCTTGTCCACGGCGTTTCGCTGTCGGTATAATTTACAGCTGCATTCCCCTGGAAATTGGGAATATCAAGCACTTCTGTTTCAAATCGCACCGAACGGTATTGCAGTGTACCAAGCTTAAAATCAAAATATGCGTCAATTGCTCCGGTGTAAACTACCTTATCAGCCATTGCGTCAAGCTCCGGCTTATTTTCAAGATAATCGGTATTAAGCATTACTTCTATACCGTCAAGCATATTTAAGACCATTTTAGTGTAGCCGCCTATCGGGATTCCCTGGTAAAGAGCATTAAAATAGTTATTATCAAAGGTAAATCTCACCGGCAGACGTTTAATAATGAATGACGGCAGCTCAGTACACGGTCTCCCCCACTGCTTTTGTGTATATCCCTTTATAAGCTTTTCATAAATATCCGTTCCTACAAGGCTTATTGCCTGCTCCTCAAGGTTTTTCGGCTCTGTTATTCCGGCAGCCTTCTTCTGTTCCTCAATCTTCGCCGCCGCTTCCTGCGGAGTAACAACTCCCCACATCTTATTAAAGGTGTACATATTAAACGGCAGCGAATACATCTCACCCTTATAATTTGCAACCGGAGAATTTGTAAATCTGTTGAAGCTTGCAAACCTGTTTACATAGTCCCATACACGCTCATTATTTGTATGGAATATATGCGCGCCGTATTTATGTACATTGATTCCTTCTGTTTCTTCTGTATAGACATTTCCCGCAACATTCGGACGCTTATCTATGACAAGCACTTTCTTGCCCGCATCCGTTGCTTCACGGGCAAAGACCGCACCGTACAGTCCGGCACCCACTACTAAGTAATCGTATTTTTTCACTGCAATTCCTCTTTCCCTTCATTTTACTCTCTATTTCTTATTAAGCTCTTTATCTTTTCGTATGTATTAAGATAGCAAACAGCTAATGCGAACGCGCATACGAACACGGGAATTGCTTTTACCGCTATGTAGCCGTTCCAAAAGCCGGGGCATAGGCTCTCTACTGCCTTATCCAGAATTAACGACACAAGTCTGTGAAATACATATACATACAGCGCGTATTTTCTGCCTATTGCAGCCAATCCGGCGCAAACAGTTTCATTTTTCAGAAACTGAGGATTTTTAATACAAAGAAGCATTACCGCCCCTGTTATAAATAATGTGCTTATATAATAGTCCGCATAGTTGAGCAGTCCGTTTCGTTTAAGTAAAATATAAACACAAACGGTAACCGCTGTTCCCGCCGCCGCAACCGCACACAAAAGCTTATTTCCGAACATTCGGCATAGCTTATCTTTTTTTGACGCAATCAGGCAGCCATACAGCATGCTCATCATTCCCGATACCGCAAAATTTCTTGTAAGACATATGTCCGGCTTTCTTCCCCATAAAACACAGCTGTATGTTCCTAACGAAAGCCGTACAGCCAGCAGAACAACAACAAGGAAAAACAGCCTTTTTATATGAAACAGCTTAGATACCGCCCCTATAATGATCAGATCATACAGCATTGCAAACAAAAACCATAATGATGTATTCTTCATCGGCAGATCGTTCAGCACCAAGAATTTTATTACAGCCTTCATCGTAAAGACTTCTCTCAGCCATACCGTTATCCCCATACCTGATATATATGCCGTAAGAAGGAAATAAACAAAATACATCATAAAGCCCCAAAAGCAGAGCCATGCAATGTGCTTAGCCTGTTTAAAAGCCTTGCCGCTCATATTCTCCCTATCCTCATTGTACAGAAAATAGCCTGTAATCATAAAAAACAAAGGTACGGAATTTTGACCTGCTTCCTTCAAAACAGTACCGATAAAGCCTTTGAGCGGAAAATGGACACATACCACAAAAAAAATCAGAAGTGTTCTTAATGCGTCTATGGAATAATTCCTTTTTAACATATGCTTTTCTTCCATATCAAGCTCCATTCTGTTGTCCTAATGCAACATAAGTCTAACTGACAACTAATTTACTTTTTCATTTTATTTCCAATATATATAAGATTAGATAATTTTTTCACCGCATAAGATATTGGTATCGATATGGTCGGTATTATGATATATAACATTAACCCAATTTTATCAATCCTGATATAATATTTTAAAATATGCAGCAGTATAATGTGTATCATATATAACTCCAGCGATATTCCTCCGACAGAACAAAGACATTTATTAATAGTTTCGGGAAGTTTTTTTATCATAAATGCCATTGCATACAACAAAGGTACCACAAGTGTTGAATAAAACAACCACAAATAAGTATAATTATCCCCGGCATGTTTTACATATAAATCCCTCACAGGAAATATACCAACGGCAACAATCAGATATATAGCAAATGCTGTATAAATACGCTTATTCATTTTTAATTCAGACTTATAGTACGCCATCGCAATTCCTATAATAAAAATCGGCAGACGCGTCCATGCAATACTGCTCATTCTATACAATGGAACACAATAAAATGCAGCTATATTAAATATATACGCCAATACCACAACAGCTGCCGCATATACTTTGCCTTTGCTTATTACCTTATACAGCAAAGGGAATAATATATAGAATACTATTATTGCATGAACAAACCAAGTATTCTGTACACCGTTTTTCCAAAATGAGTACCCTGTAATATCGGTCAGAAAATTTGTCAGATTGATAAATTCGGCAGACGGAATCTCAATTATGCTTTTCCACAGATAAAACGGTATACTCACTATAACATACGAAATAAGTACTCTTTTAAAACGCTTTATAAAAAATTGTTTTACATTATCATTTCTCCTGAATGACAAGCTCAGACAATAGCCCGACAAAAACATGAATATATCAACTCCGATATTTCCCATTCTTATTAACGGGGCTATTATTAAAGGGTTTCCGGGTATTCCCGCATAATGACATATATGAAAAAGCATAATCCATATGGCGCACAATCCATATATATTGCTTCTGTATTTTAAAATTTTCTCCATATATGACCAACCTTCCTTTTCAACGCAAAAGTATTATATTTAATTATTCGTTCAATCTTATCCATACCATGCAAAGCTTCAACGCAATGTATTTCATCATATAACACTTCCATTTCACGCTCTAAGGGTGATTTGCCCTTTTCCGCAGCCTTATTTCCGGTGAAAATATTATCCAATTCATTAGTTTTTAAAAAGTCAACATAATGATTAAAATTACCTCTATGCCTTTTCTCAAACGACTTGAAATCAAGCTTGTGTATATAATCATGAATACTGCTGCCTTCTTTAATTTCATGCGGATGTATACTTGTAATATTATGGTACTCCGTCAGTTCTCTGGTTCTGCTGTCAAACGGTAAAATAACATGCGGAGTTCCGGCTAAAATGGCCGAAACAGAACCATGGAATCTATCACCTATAAACAAATCGAACCCATCGACAAATTTTATCCACTGAGGCACGTTAAGAAAGAATTTCACTCTGTCAGCTTTATTCATCTCAAGAAAGTCTGTGGTATTAAAAATGTTCTCTACCACTCTGTTTTTTATCATCCTCCGTCCTTTATACCTGCCTATATACATATCGATAAATTCTTCGCGTTTCTGTTGTATCAAATAATGATCCGGCACCTTTTTTACAGTGTTTATAATAAAATCACTTACAACATCCGGCGCGAGCGTATTTGCATTAAAGGCTAATTTTTTTATATCCTTTTTTAAAGGATGCGTATGGATATTATCTCCATATGTATATAAGGAAGGACATCCGATTACAGTAAAATCCTTCTCCGGCAAAAACCCGAG
>JBJEIW010000142.1:0-10371 GCA_051877435.1 Candidatus Ornithomonoglobus sp. | reverse complement strand
TGCCGATATCATGAGACCTAAGTTTGAAAAGGTTATCGAAATGCTTGAGGAGGAGCTTGGAGATACAGGTGTTGCAAGCTGGACAAAGCCGCTTGGCGGTTACTTTATCAGCTTTGACGGCATGGACGGCACGGCAAAGAAGATAGTTTCGATGTGTAAGGACGCCGGAATAATCATGACAGGCGCGGGCGCGACATATCCCTACGGCAAGGACCCGCACGATTCAAATATCAGAATAGCGCCGTCATTCCCGCCGATGGATGAGCTTATTGAGGCCTGCAAGGTATTTATAATCTGCGTAAAGCTTGCAAGCATAGACAAAATTCTTGAAGCAAAATAAACTTTATATACACATAAAAAGAGGGTTGAGCGCAACCCTCTTTTTATGTTCAGTGTTTATTCGTTTATCAGCTTGACCTGTGACGCGGAAAGCGCCTTGTTGTAAATTCTGAGATTGTCGATCGCACCGTTAATAGGAGCGTCCCATGCGTTCACACCGAGGAACATCCTTGTTGTATCGTCAATGATGTTTACGATTTCACCCTCTGCAGCCTTTGTTCCGTCCACATATAATGTGCAGGCTGTGCCTGATACGGAAACGGTAATGTTATGCCATTCGTTAAGACCGATAACATTTGTTCCCGAATAGGTAAACGGCCATGAGCCTATTGAAGCGTCCCTTGACCATACAAGCGGCGCCTGAGTGAGGTCGGTAAAATGCGAATGGTGGAGAATTGAAATCCACTTTGTATTTTCATCCGTGAGGTCAGGCGCGTTGTCTGTGTAGTTTATCATAAACAGCCACGGTGAGAATTGTGTATCCTCAATCAGGTATTCATCAAAGGAAACCGTATAATTGCCGCCGGAGGGTACGGTCGGTATTTCAAGCCCGTATGCCTTATCGTCATTGAAGTATACAGCCTTGTTGCCGTTTTCGTCTACATCAAAGTATGCTGCCTCCGAAACTGTTGCCGCATTTAAAATATTTGAGCCTGTGATTGCTGCCGTATTGTCTGAAAGCTCATCATCAAGCGTGCCGTCAAACTTATACTCCGCTGCCGGCTCCGGTACAGTAATTACCGGAGCTTCGCCGCTTGCTGTTGTGGTTTTTATCGACAAATCGTCAAAGCAGATTGACTGACCTGTGCCGTTTGACGTTGTGCCCCAGAGAACAGGGAAGGTGTAAACAAAGTCCTTCGCGATTATGCTGTCGCCGAGACTTATTGTTCTCTTGTAGGTGTCATTGTCATTTGTAATTGCAATCTTCAAGGTCTGCCACTCGGTTGAAAGTCCTGTGATTTCTGTGCCTGTCTCGTCCGAGGTTGAGTCGTTGTATCTCAATACGCTGCCGGATACTCCCTGCTTAACCTGAATTTCGGCTGTTACAGTATAGCCGTTCGGGATTACAGGTGTATTTATTGCCATACGCGGTCCGCGCGATGCATTCTGATAGCTGCCCGCGTTGAGCACAAGCGTATTGCCTGTAACGCCGCCGGTCTGGATTGTGAAATTCTGCGCTGCACTGGCGCCGCCGGGTCTTGTACCGATGTAGAGCGTTACACCGTCAAGCGCGGTGTACGGCGGTGTATCGGAAGCTCCAAGGCTGACAAGCACGGTGTTTGCCGCAACAGACTCAAAGTCCTGCGTAATATCCGGCTCCGGGTCCGGCTCCGGCTCAATGTCGGCAATTTTGACTTCCGGCTCATCCTTCTGTGTTGCCGCGCCGATTGTGAACGAGCAGTCTGCGGCTGTTGTACCGTAGGAGAGTGTTACTCCCGTGCCGAGAACCGTGAGATACTTGCCGGGATCCGAAACGCTTACAAACGATACCGTGTTTTCTCTGCCGTCAAGACCCTTAACGGTCTTAAATGTCATCTTATCACCCTGTAAGCCGTCTGTGTCCTGTGTAAGTGTAACACCGGTTCCGGTTGACGCGATGTAAAGTCCGGGTTTGTTCACGCTCTGGATCGAAACGTAGTTATCGGCGTTTTCACCTGCCGGAACGGACTTGGGCTGCATAAGCTCCCATGCGGTATTATAGCCGTTTTCGCTGTTTGCTACGGTCAGCGCCGCTGTAATCGGATATGAAGCGTCAGAGAGCGAATTTGTAAACGCGCTGTGTCCGACATAGCTGTTATACGAGGTGATAATCGTGCTTGCCGTGCCGGTAAGACCGATCGAGGTTTCCGTTACAGGATATACATATCCGTTTTCGTCAAACCGTAATTCTTCTATACATACGCTGCGTCTGAAGCCCGAGCCGTGGGGGAGAGCGCCGTTATGATAGATGAAGTATGTCTTTCCGTTAAAGTCGATTACCGACGGATGGTTTGTGTTTGACGTAGCCGCCGGCGGCATTATAATCTGCTTGAAGTCATAGCGTCCCATCGGCTCATCCGCCATAGCGTACGCCATTTCCTCGCGCCAGTTCATAGCGTAGAATAAATAATACTTGCCGTCACGCTTGTAGAGCCACGGAGCCTCCGTATAAACTCCGCCGTTCATGCCCTTTATCTTGCGTTCCTTAACGTCCACATTCATAACGATCTCGCCGTCACCGTCAATATCTTTCACTGAGATCATGTCCTCGTTAATCTCGCAGACATAATACTTGCCGTTGCCCCATGCGAGGTAGCGGTGCTCGTTTCCGTCCTCGTTAGTGTCAATTAATACGGTCGGGTCAATGTCGTTCCAGCCGCTCGATTCCGGCGCGGTAAATGTGCCTCTTACAAGCGGCTCTCCGATGTCCGCATAGGGTCCCTCAGGACTGTCTGCAACAGCGACACCTATTGACTGCTTGCCCGATGAGGTCTTATCCCATGTGCAGTAGTAGAGATAGTATTTGTCGTTATATTCAACCATCTGGCTTGCCCATGCCGATGTATCGTCACTCCTCCAGGAAATATCCGTTGCTTTCATAACAACGCCCTTGTACTCCCAGTCAGTCATGTTCTTTGAAGTGTAGAGCACCCATTCCGGCATACAATAGCCTTCGTCCGCCGCCGTATCGTGACCTGCGATAAGGTAAACGGTGTCGCCGATAACTGTTGCCGCCGGGTCGCCCGCATAGAGGATGTTTCCGTCGGCGTCAAAGCCAAGCTCCGGGTTGCCGCCCGCGCTCTTTGCGATTGAAATCGCCTCGGTTTCTTCCGCTGTCTTTGCGGGCGTCTTATATGTGAGCGCCATGCTCTTCTTTGCAAGCTGTGTTATGTGGTTCTGGTCTGTGCCTGTAAGACCGATAACCGGCTCCCTTTCGTCCTTGTCATAGCCGTAGAGGGCAAGGAGCGTCATTGTATCGCCGCTCTTGTAGAATTCATCCTTTGATGTGTCTCCGTCCTTTGCAAACGTAAGCGTTATTGTGTGGTCGCCGTCAAATGCCCATGTACCAAGATCGTCCGCCATTGTGCCGTCAGCGTTAAGCGTAACCTTTGATGAAATAACAGGCAGGTCGTAGTTTCTGTTGCCGCTGTGATTATTCCAGTCTTCATTGATAGTGGTTGTTCCGTCAAGCTTTGTTCTTCCCACAGATGCGAGATCATATGTACCGTAGAGCATTTCCTCGGGCAATGCCTGTTCCTTTTCGCCCGCGTACGATACAGCCGCAGCTACCGGCCAGCCGTCAGGCGTGTAGAGAAGCTTTCTTATCTGGAGAATAGCTCCGCCCTCAACCGCATCCTTACGGAAGTGCGAGCAGTAGAAGCTTTCACCGTCGCGCGAGGTTATAGCCGAGTTATGACCTGAGCCGTAATAGATATGCGCATCGTCGGCGCTTCTCGGATAATACCAGTCGTTTGTATTGCTGTCCTCAACCATTGTCATTGAGCCGTCGCCGAGGCGGTATGAGCCAAGAAGCTTATATCCGGTTATTTCGGCAGCAGTAACCGCTCCGCTGCTGCGGCTGTACTCCTGGCCTACCTTAACGCCGTTCGCGTCAACAAGCTGAGTTGATGTATTTTCCGCAAAGCTTTCCGATAACGGTGAGCGCGCGACTCTTGTATTGTAGTTCGAGCCGAGCCATGCATAGGAGGTGAAGCAGTAACGATAGCCGTTATACTCGTACATCCATGCGCCCTCAGGACCCGCTACGCCGCGCTTTTGCGTAAATATTGAGGTTGTGCCCTGTTTAGCGACTGATGCGCAGGTGCTGAGAATTGTAGAATCCGAGGTGTAATTTACTCCTTCAACCTTGCCGTCAGCCGTTAAAGGCAGAGCCTGTATGCCGCCCCAGAAGGAACCGTATATGAAATAAGCTTTTCCGCTGTTTGAATCGGTATATATGTTAGCGTCAATCGCGTTTGTGACATATGAGCTGCTTTCTTTCGTTGCAAATACAATTTCATCTGTTGTTATTGACGCTTGCGGATCAGCCCAGAACAGGGGAGAGTCGGATTTTACAAGCGATATTACCGAGTTTCTGCCGCCCAGTCCGCAGGAGAGCGACATATACATCCAGTAAGGATGCTCAGAATCCTTTTCGGGAACATATATAACGTCCGGAGCCCAGTAGGTACCGTTCATGGTTGTGTCTGTATAGTTGTTCTGTATAAACGCGGCGGTATTCGGCGCCATTACACTTGCGTTTATATTTGTAAAGTCGTACTTCTTCCAGTTTATGAGATCCTTCGAGGTGAAGATAAGATGATGTGATGAATATACATAGTATGTATCGTCACCCTCAAACTGTACGATTGACGGGTCGTGCGCGCCGTCGGTTGTGGTCGAGGAATCCGCCGGAGCTGCCACAGGTCCCTGTATACCGCAGTAAAGCGTCGCCGCCGTGTAGGTCTCATCATCACCCGTGTCAACCTTTACGATAAGCTTTGCGGCATCCTGTGGAATATCAGCTTCGGAAACTGTCAGTGTGATGTCCTTGTTCTCAAGTGAAGCAAGTGATACAGCATCCCCTTGGGATAGCTTTGTTTCAATGCCGTTGCTGTTTACAGCATAAACTGCCGCTGTAACATTCCCGGATTCTGTAGTATCATTTTCGATATTTGCCGTAACGGTAACAGTGCTTGATAAAGGAGCCGTTTCGCTTAAAGGCTTCATATCATCATCCCATACCAATAGCTTTGTATTTACCGTATCGGCATTTTTTGTATATGAAATTGAAACAGGATGCGTTACGGTATCCGTTTCGGGTGTTTCAAGCTTTTTGGCTGTAATGCCCACAAGAACATTATGCGAGTTGTATTCGGCTACATATGCGGTTATGCCGTCAATTGCCGGGGCATTATCAATAACAAAGGAAGCCGATGTGTCGGTTATTTCCTTATCTCTTATGTACATACCTGAACTGTTATCCGCATCATATGCAAAAATTTCTGTACCGTTCTCGTCATAGAAACGCGTGTTTACAACAAAGCAGTTGTTCTCATAGATCTGCGCGTTCTTCTTGTCGGTGTAAGCCTCCGCCGCAAGCGTCTGAACCTCCGCTTCCGAAAGAGCGAAATCATAGACCGTAAAATCGTCTATAAGACCGCTGTAGTAAGCATCGGCAGAAAATTGTGATTTACCCAAATACAGATTTGCCATTGTGCCGAGATCGCTGAGGTTTGTTGTGACAGATGTTGAGGTGCCGGTAACATAGCCGTCAACATAGAAGGTTGAAGTATTGCCCTCTTTGGTAACGGTTACATTGTGCCATGCTCCTGTCGTGAGACCGGTGTCCGAGTCAAACGACAGCTCAACGCCGTTCTTATTTACTGCATAGCGCGGCATTGAACCGTTTGAAACGGTAAGAAACGCGTATGTGCTTGTGTCGTTGCCCAGGTCATAGATTCTAGCCCAGGTTGAAAGCTGTGACGGATTGCACCATACGCTTATGGTGTAGTCGCCGGTTATTGAGGCAAGCTTTGATGCTGAGCCGTTTATGTCGGCATACTGCTCATTTCCGTCAAGCGACAGCGCGTTTCCGTCGCGTCCTTGCGTGAGCGTGCCGCCGTGAAGCGTGTAGCTGTCGCCATCATCGTCAAAGGTGACCCTTATGAGGGGCGAATTGATGTCCGCCGCCTGCGCCATAGGCATTGCCCAGCCGCAGGTGCCAAGCATTGCCGCAGCCGCTGCCGCGGAAATTGTTCTTTTGAATTTCATCTCTCTCTTTCCTTTCTGTGTTGGATTTATTTAAAATTAATTGTAAACACATCACCAACAGTATACACCTTAACAGTATCGCAAGCTGTGGTATCGAGCTTTATAAATGTGTCCGCTGCCGCGGCTGCGCTGCCGACAGAAACCAAAGCGCCGTCCTTATAAGCCGCTGCGGTGATCGTACCTGCCGGGAGACCGCCAAGACGTACATTAACGCCGCCGTCCGAAAGCTGTGCGTCCGCTATAACCGACGTGACCGATATGTTAAATGAACAAGCCGCCGGATTTTCGCCGCCGCTCATTGTGAGCGCTCCGTCCTGTACCGCGAGGAACGTTCCCGGTCTTGACGCGCTTTCAAAGGAAATTCCGTCCGAGCCGTCAAGCGCATTAACGGTTCTGAAGGCTGCTTTTCTCAGCGTCCTGCCGTCCGCTGCTGTGAGCTGCGTGAGCCTTACAGCGCCGTTGTCGTTTGTGATATAAAGTCCGGGTTTATTTACCGCCTGTATCGAAACAAGCGTTTCGTCCGATTTATTCGAAACACCCTGAACAATTTCCCACTGACTGCAGCGTCCGGCAATACCGCTTTCGCTGCAGAGAACCTCCGCGCTTAGCGGATAGCTGTCGTCGGTCAGCGGATTGTCAAAGCCTTCATATGAAACTGCAATACCGTTATTTTTTATAACCGACGCCGCGCCGGAAATTCCGACCGAGGTTTCCTTCATAGGCTTAACACTGCCGTCAGTGTTGAAGAACAGCTCACCTATATTTGCAACCCTGCGGAAGCCGGAGCCGCCGGGGAGCGCGCCGTTATGGTATATAAAATATGTGCTTCCGTTAAAGTCAAATACTCCGCCGTGGCTTGTGTTTGATGTGGCTGTGGGGGGAGTGATAAGCCCGCCGTATTCCCATTCGCCCGACAGCAGATCATCGGTTACTGCATATGCCCACTGCTCTCGCCAGTCCTTTGCAAAGAACAGGTAGTAACTGCCGTCCCTCTTATACAGCCACGGCGCTTCGGTATACGCTCCGTCAAGGCCGTTGATCTTGTTTGTTATAATATCGTCGGAGGTGATTTTTCCGTCCCCGCTTATGTCCTTTACACTTATCATATCGTCATTAAGCTCACAGGTGTAATTTATGCTGTTGCCCCAGTTGAGATAGATATGCTCCGCGCCGTTTTCATCTGTTTCAATCCAGCCAGTGGGGTCAATATCGTTCCATGCCGAGGTGTTCTCTGTTGTGTCGGTAAGTCCGTTTATAAGCGGTGTATCGCTCACATTTTTAAACGGTCCCGCCGGTGTATCGGATACGGCAACGCCTATGCACTGATAGCCCTCCGCCGTCTCCATGCTTGCCCATGTGCAGTAGTAGAGGTAGTATCTGCCGTTATGCTTTAACACCTGCGCCGCCCATGCCGAGTCGTCTGTGCTTGCCCACGGAACATTTTCTCTGCTGCATACAAAGGCAACACCCTCGTATTTCCAGTCAGACAAATCCTTTGACGAGTAGCATAGATATTCGGGGATCACATAGCCGTCACCCTTTGCCGTGTCGTGCCCCACATAGAGGTAAACCGTGCCGCCGTCAACCAATACGGAAGGGTCGCCGCCGTATGCCGTATTGCCGTCAGCGTCAAAGCCCGCTATAGGATTGCCGCCGCGGCTTTTGGTAATTGCTATTGCCTCTGTGCTTATTGTAGTTTCTTCGGCTTCATAGCTGTCGCTGCACTTCCTTGCAAGCTGTGTGATATTGTTCTGATCGGTTCCGGTCATAACAAGCGCATTGCTTTGGGTGTCCTTGTCGTAGCCCGCAAGAACATACATCGTCATCGTATCACCGACTGAGTAAAATTCGTAATTATCCTCATTGCCGTCAACGGCAAAATTCAGCCTTATTGTATAATTGCCGTCAAACTCCCAAGTGCCTAAGTTATTGCCGAGCCTGCCGCCGGGCTGAATAACGATTTCTGATGAGAGCACGGGCAGGTCGCATTTCTGCGAGGAATCCCAGCTGCTTAAATCGTTTATTCCCTCAGCCATTAGCGTTACGCCCACCGATGCCAGATCCCATGCGCCGTAAAGCGCGTTTTCCGGGATTGCCTGAAGCTTTTCGCCCGCGTAATCAAGCGGAGATACAACAGGCCAGCCGTCCTCGTTCCATAGCATTTTTCTCACCGAAAGTTTGGCGTAGCCGTCGGGAACCTCGCGGCAGTGCTCAACAAGATACCATTCTCCGTCATCGTCACGGAATACGCTGCAATGTCCGTTGCCGTAGTAGGTGATGCCATCGCCTAACTGATAGGAGCCGAGCATTTTATAGCCCCAGAACACCGATTTATCCGTCTGCTCGACAAAGCTTGTTCCGACAAGATTTCCGTTGTGGTCAACGAGCTTTCTGTGAGAGCTTGCCTCCGTTTCCGATGCCCATGTATTGTCAAGTGAGTTTCTCGCGGCTCTTATGTTATAGTTTGTGCCGAGCCAGCCGTAGGAGGTAAACATATATCGGTAATTTGTATCGGTATTGCTTATCATATATGCCCCCTCGGGACCGTTTACGCCGCCGGGTGTAGCGTACAGCCTTGAGCCGAGCTTTTTACTTGAAGCGTGAATTGACTTATTAGACGTGTAGTCAACGCCTTCAGCCCTGCCGTCCGCCGTAAGCTTTACCTGATGTATGCCCTTCTGGAAGCTGCCCCAGAGAAAGAAACGGTCGCCGTTGGTGTCCTCATATATATTTTGGTCAATCGCGTTGGTGTTGCAGTCCGTTTCGTCAGAGGAAATGATAACTCCGCAGTCAATCCAAGGACCTGTGGGCGATGAACCCTTTACAAGTCCTATCATCGAACGGATGAAGTCAAAATCGCTGCCGTTGGTGGAAAGGGAATAATAGAGCCAGTAGGGGTGCTCCTTATCCTCCTTTGCGTAATATATATCCGGCGCCCATACTCCGGTATTCGCAGCCGAGCCCATCGGCTCAAATATCTCTTTGCAGAAATCCAGCGCCGATTGCGGGATCCTGAAATTATTGTCTATCCGCTCCCAGTGAATTAAATCGTCAGATTTAAACGTGTCCATGGGGTATGTATCGGTAAGCGTCTGCCCGTTCTTTGTTTCATACTCGCCCTCATATGCGTTTGTGTTATAAGCGTAGTAAACGCCTGTCGCGGGGTCCTTGAAAATAGAAGGGTCATGCGCCGCCATTGTGGTGCCGAAGGTGTCGTCAGCGACCGCGGCGGGGAATACCACACCGTCTGCATCCGGCTCATATCCTTCAGCAAACGCGGCGGCTGCCGAAGAAAGCATGGCCGCAGCCGTAAGCAGCAGTATTGCCCGTTTTTTTGTAAAGCTCATTATTTCGCTCCTTTCGGTAATTATATATAAAATCACTCATAAATATATACATTTATTATAGCATATTTTTCAGATAAAGTAAAGATTATTTGTTACATAAGAGTGAAATGTTAACAATTTAGCCTTAAAATTAAACAATCATTAAAAACACCTGTTAAGCATAAAAATGGAGTGATATACAAATACTGTTAGCATAGAAAATAAAATGAAACGGAGGAAATATTAATGACCGATGAAAGTTACAAATTTATTAAGAAATGTTACATAGCATTACTCGCTGTGCTCGCCTTCGGAGCCGCCGCGGGAGGTGTATATTATGTAAACAGGTATAATTATTCAACCGACATAAAAAGCTATCTCGATTCGTTTTTAGAGAACGCCGCAAACGGTATGAACTGCCGCAGTATAATGCTTGGGGCGATTAAAAGCAATATGCTGACCTTTGCCGTGCTTCTGGCGGGAATACTGTTCCGGTTCGGGGGAGTTATTATATGCGCCGAGCTTATAAGGCGGGGGTTTATAACAGGCTTTACAGCGGCGGCAATGATGCGTGTATACGGCGGAAAAGGGCTTGTTATGGCGATTTGTCAGCTTCCCGGCATGCTGCTTTTAATACCTGCGGCGGCCTTGTTTGCCGCGGTGAACACAGCTATGTCATTAAAGCGGATACAGACGGAAAAAAACTTTGTGATTATCTATATTTTTTTTGCGGCAGCGGTGATCGCCACATTTTGTGCCGCGGCATTCTGCGAGGGATATCTGACCACAACATTTATGAAATTGATTTCCCGTACGGTTACATAATTACATGGCTGGTTTACAAAAAAATTCAAAAAAACTCTTTACAAATCCGAAATTTATGATATAATGTAACTGAAATATTTTTGTAACACAAATGTAACACAGTTGTAATTGACAAAAGATAATAATA
>JBJEIW010000141.1:0-40677 GCA_051877435.1 Candidatus Ornithomonoglobus sp. | reverse complement strand
GTGTAACAGAGCGGACTTTTTTCATTTATAAGTGGCAAACTTGGGTTATAGCATATGTTTTATTGTTTGTCAAGTATTTTTTTCAAAAAAAAGAGACGATTTTTCAACCGTCTCTTTTAAATCGGAGCAACGCTCCCGCTTTGCTTGCAAGGAGCGGAGCTTGCGACAGATTGCAACCTACGCAGGGAGCGTTAGCTCCTCAGGGTTTCAGTGGGGGATTAATTCCCCCACTGAAATTCTGAATGGCACCCGCCGCCTAAGAGGCGGGGGACATCTGCGTTTAGGTTATATAATTTACATAAAAATTATTCAGCGTACTTGTCTTCCTTGCTCCATGCGTAGAACTTTCTGATTTCGCCGCCAACCTTTTCAAGCTGATGCTCAGCCTTGAGGTTTCTTGTAGCGATGAAGTGCGCTCTGCCGTTCTTGTTCTCTGCGATCCACTTTGATGCGAATGTACCGTCCTGTATCTCCTCAAGAACCTTCTTCATTTCCTTCTTTGTATCCTCTGTCACAAGTCTCTTACCTGTCTCGTAGTCACCGAACTCAGCTGTGTCTGAGATTGAATATCTCATCTTGCTGAAGCCGCCTGCATAGATAAGATCAACGATAAGCTTCATCTCGTGTATACACTCAAAGTATGCGTTTCTCGGGTCATAGCCTGCCTCAACAAGTGTCTCAAAGCCTGCCTGCATCAAAGCCGTTACACCGCCGCAGAGAACTGCCTGCTCACCGAAGAGGTCTGTCTCTGTCTCGCACTGGAAGGTTGTTTCAAGAATAGCCGCTCTTGCGCCGCCGATACCTGCGCCGTAAGCGAGAGCCATATCAAGCGCCTTGCCTGTAGCGTCCTGCTCTACAGCTACAAGACACGGAACACCCTTGCCCTCTTCATACTCTGAACGTACTGTGTGGCCCGGTCCCTTCGGAGCGATCATTGTTACGTCAACGCCTGCCGGCGGAACGATCTGCTTGAAGTGAATGTTGAAGCCGTGTGCGAACATGAGCATATTGCCCTCTTCGAGGTTCGGCTCGATTGAGTTCTTATAAATATCTGCCTGCTTCTCATCAGGAGTAAGTATCATTATGATGTCAGCCTTCTTAGCTGCCTCTGCTGTATCATATACCGGAATGCCGTATGCCTCAGCCTTCGCCGCGCTCTTTGAACCCGGACGGAGACCAACAATTACGTTAACGCCGCTGTCCTTAAGGTTCTTTGCATGAGCATGACCCTGTGAGCCGTAACCGATGATTGCTACAGTCTTTCCCTCGAGAAGCTGCAAGTTACAGTCGCTCTCATAGAAAACTCTTGCTTCATGATCTAATGTTTTTGCCATTTTGTATTACCTCTTTCCTTTAATACATAATTATAATTATATATAAAAACACACGTCTGTGTTTTTTTCATTGGTTTTGCCGGATCACTTATCCAGCTTAAGTATATTTGAGCCGCGTTCAAGCGCCGTCATGCCTGTACGGGCAATTTCCTCAATGCCGTAGCTCTCAACCATTCTTAAAAACGCGTCGATCTTCGCATCCGAGCCTGTTATTTCGGCAGTAATCGTGCTCGGCGAAAGGTCTACAACATTCGCTCTGAATACGTTTGCGATCTCAATAATCTCTCCGCGGTTCTTTGGTGACGCCTTGATCTTTACAAGAACCAGTCCACGCTTTACCATCTCGCTGTCCTTAAGAGTTTTTATCTTAATGACCTCCATGATTTTTGAAAGCTGCTTCGATACCTGCTCTACCATGTAGGTATCGCCCTTCACCTCAATTGTGATTCGTGATATATTTTCATCAATTGTAGGTCCCACCGAAAGCTGATGTATGTTGAAGCCGCGTCTTGTGAAAAGACCGACTACTCTTGAAAGGACGCCCGCATGGTTTTCACACAGAACCGATAATGTATACTTTTCCATGCTTATGCCTCCTTATCCTTGTTCTTCATCTTGTCCTCATTGAGCGCGTCGCCTGTCGGCTCAAACGGACTTACATTTACTATAAGCAGATAGCTTTCCTTATCGGCAAGCATAGCCTTTATTGCATCGTCAATCTGTGAGTTTTCCGAAACAGTATTGCTTCTTATTCCGTAGGCTTCGGCAAGCTTTGCAAAATCAGGATTACCGTTTGTGATATCAACCATCTGGTAATTTGACTTATAGAACAGATACTGATGCTCGTGAACCATACCGAGACGGTCGTTCTTAAACAGAACCATCTTTACCGGAATATTATACTGAAGCATTGTTCCCAGCTCCGGAAGATCCATCTGGAAGCTGCCATCACCCATAACCGCGATTACAGGTCTCTCACTCTGCGCCCTGCTCGCTCCGATTGCCGCCGGAAGTCCGTAGCCCATTGTTCCGAAGCCTCCCGAAGTGATAAACTGCTCAGGATTTTTTATTGTGAAATGATTTGCGCACCATATCTGGTTCTGTCCGACCTCTGTTGTGAGATATACATCGGAATCTGTTATAGCCGAAAGTCTCTCAAGGAAATATTTCGGATTTACAAAGCCGTTGTCCGCGCTGTTGTTTCTCGGCTTCATCACAAATCTCAGCTCGTCTATTTCGTGCTTCCACTCATACGGTGTGTGCCAGCCCTCAAGCATAGGCAGAAGCTGAGCTACAACGTCCTTTATATCTCCGACAACGGGAATATACGGCTGCATATTCTTGCCTATCTCTGCCGGATCTATATCGATATGTATGAGCTTGTTTGCGTTTTCCATGCCCGCAGCGTTTGCAACGCTTCTGTCGCCCAGTCTTGTTCCCATTGCAAGAACAAGGTCGGAACGGTTCAGAATTGTATTCGCGCGCTTTGTGCCGTGGGAGCCTATCATACCATAGAACCTCTCGTCATCCGTCGGTATCACGCCGAGTCCCATCATTGTTGAAATAACCGGTATTCCTGTCCGATTCACAAAATCATTTATCTCACTAACAGCGCCCGAACAGGTTATTCCGCCGCCCGCAAGAAGCACCGGCTTCTTCGCCTTCATAAGCGCGTCGGCAACCTTTTTTATCTGTGATTCGTTCGCCTTTCCCGGCAGCTTATAGCCTCGGAGGTTTATTTCCTCCTCGCCGCCGCCATCGTACTTAGCCTTCAGCACGTCAACAGGAAAATCTATAAGCACCGGACCCGGACGCCCCGTTGTCGCAATATGAAACGCCTCATTAATAACCCTTGAAATATCCCTGATGTCCTTAATGAGATAGCTGTGCTTTACAAACGGAAGCGTTGAACCGATTATATCGACCTCCTGGAATGCGTCCTTACCGATCAAGCCTGTCTTGACCTGTCCTGTGAGCGCTACAACCGGAATTGAATCCATATATGCCGTGGCAATCGCCGTAATAAGGTTTGTCGCTCCCGGGCCGGAGGTCGCCGTACATACGCCTGCGGTTCTTTTCACTCTTGCATAGCCCGAAGCCATATGCGCCGCTCCCTGCTCATTTCTCGAAAGAATATAATCAATAGCCGAATGAGATATACTTTCTATAAGCGGAGCATTTGCCGCGCCCGGATAACCGAATACCGTTTTAACACCGTTAGCCTCCAAAGCCGATACTGCTAAATCCGCACCTGTCATACTCAAGCTGCATTCCTCCCTTTCATTATATATAGTCCATATTATTTTATCAGCATTATGCCGGATTGTCAACCGCTTTTATGATAATTCTTTTATTTTATCCGTTCTTTTTTCTGTTTGCAGCCTTTCCTCTGAGGTCTGTCTGCAAAATTTTCTTTCTCATTCTCAGATGATTCGGTGTTACCTCAAGAAGCTCATCCTCGGCAATGAAGTCAAGGCACTGTTCAAGCGACATTTCCTTGGGCGGAACAAGCTTAAGCGCATCGTCAGAGCCCGACGCGCGGGTGTTTGTAGCATGCTTTTTCTTGCATACATTTATAGTAATATCCTCATCTCTTGCCGTCTCGCCGACAATCATGCCCTCGTATACCTCGACATTCGGACCTATAAATAAGGTGCCGCGCTCCTGCGCGTTGAACAGACCGTATGTGACGCTTTCGCCGTTCTCCCACGCGATAAGCGTTCCGTGATTTCTTGCGGCAAAGTCGCCCTTGTACGGCTCATAGCACTCAAGAATGCTGTTTACAATAGCCGTGCCCTTTGTGGCTGTCATAATCTCGCTTCTGAAGCCTATAAGACCTCTTGAAGGAATCAAAAATTCAAGTCTTGTATAATTCTGCGCGGTCGGCGTCATATTTGCAAGCTCACCCATGCGGTTTACAACCTGGTCCATAACGGCTCCTGTGTAGTCTGTAGGAACGTCAACAGTAAGACGCTCGATCGGCTCGCACTTTACGCCGTCTATATTTTTATAAATAACTACCGGATTAGATACCTGAAATTCATAACCCTCACGTCTCATGTTCTCGATAAGAACGGAAAGATGAAGCTCTCCGCGTCCCGAAACCGTAAACGCCTCGGTTGTATCAGTATCCTCAACACGGAGACTGACATTTGAGTCCAGCTCCTTATAAAGTCTGTCACGGAGGTGGCGCGATGTTACAAACTTACCGTCCCTGCCGGCAAACGGACTGTCGTTCACGCTGAAGGTCATTGACAGTACGGGATCGTCGATCTTAACGAACGGAAGCGGATCGAGCTTATCCGGAGAGCAGATCGTTTCACCGATATTTATATCCGCAATACCCGAAATTGCCACTACATCGCCCGCTCCGACCTCATCTGCCACAGTCTTTGCCAGACCCTCAAAGGTATAAAGCTTGGTAGCCTTCGCATGACCGTTTTTTCCATCCGCGCGGCAGATCGCAAGAGGCATACCGGTTGTTATCTTACCTCTCTGGATTTTTCCTACCGCTATGCGTCCCGTGTAATCGTCATAATCTATATTTGATACAAGCATCTGGAACGGTCCGTCATCGTCACACTCCGGACACGGAATTTCTCTTACAATAAGCTCAAAAAGCTCCTTAAGATTGTCTGAGGGATTCTCAGGATCGTATTCAGCCGTTGCCCAGCCGTCACGTCCCGACGCGTAAATTACCGGAGTATCAAGCTGCTCCTCTGACGCCCCAAGATCTATGAAAAGCTCAAGGACCTCGTCCACAACCTCATAAGGTCTTGCGTTCGGGCGGTCAACCTTGTTTACAACAATTATCGGTCTGAGGTTAAGCGCCAATGCCTTTGAAAGAACGAATCGTGTCTGCGGCATACAGCCCTCAAACGCGTCAACAAGAAGGAGAACTCCGTCTACCATTTCAAGTCCGCGCTCTACCTCTCCGCCGAAATCGGCATGTCCCGGCGTATCTATAATATTGATCTTTGTTCCGTTATAATAAAGTGATGTGTTCTTTGCGAGAATCGTTATTCCTCTCTCTCGCTCAAGGTCATTTGAGTCCATGACTCTTTCATCCACTACCTCGTTTTCGCGGAAGGTCCCGCTCTGCGCGAGCATTGCGTCAACCAAGGTTGTCTTACCGTGGTCAACGTGCGCGATAATCGCTATATTGCGTATGTTTTCTCTGTTTATCATACTGTATTTCCTTTCAAAATATCTCTTTTATCCATGCTATATTATTATACACCTCCTTTTAAATTTTGAAAAGCTTTTTCCGAAAAAAACAGAAGTTTATACAAAACAGCTTTAAAATATTCAATTTGTGTTGTCAGTTTTGCAACCGCAAAAAAGCCTGCTGCCGCAGTTGTTATGCGGTAACGGGCCTTTGCACTCATTTATATAATTCCACGGTTCTTGTTTCACCGTTCCATTCAACAGAAACCTCCAAGGCTTCCGCAACAAAGCGAAGCGGAACCAGAACGCGGTTATTCATCATTTCAGCCGAGCATTCAATCTCATACGGTTCATCATTTATATATCCTGTGTCTGCTCCGACATAAAGGTCAATGAGCTTATTTCCGCTTGAGATGTATACATGCTGTTCCGCCGGATCCCAGCCGACATCCGCCCCCAGCATCTCACTTATTGCCCGTACGGGAATCATTGTTGTACCATTGTCAATTATCGGGTACTGATTATCAAATCTGACAAGCGAGCCGTTAAGCCTTACCTTTGAGCCTATGTAGTCAATATTATTGCAGTAATAACGCAGCACATGCTCAACATACTCCTTGTCGCCATATGTACTGTACGGCCAGTTGCTTACATAGCTTACTGCATTTGCTCTTTCGTTAAGCCAGTTCTCACCCGCCGCGGCTATGATTCTGTCCAATACTATTGATCCGAAATTGTACGACTGGAGCATCTTGGCATAATCACAATCATATTTATAAAGAGCCTCCGACAGAAGATACGCTGCATAAGGTACGGCCTTTGAAGGGTCGAGTCTGTCCTCCGGTGACCACACGCAGCCTGTCTGATCCTCACCGAATTCAGCAAAAGAGCCGTTGTTAGTGTACTCAATCTGCATTATTCCCCATGCGGGATACGAGCTGCCATCCGAACGATACTGATAATTTACGCCGCCCGACTCCTGCATACATACGGCTGCAAGTATATTAGGGTCAATACCGAACTGATCTCCTGCCTGCTTGAAAATATCATTGTACTGCGAAACCTTTGCGCTGACCTTGCTTGTCCCTATAGAAAAATTATCAAGGCTTGTCCCTCTGTGATCCGGGATCTTCGCGGCAAAGGCTGCCGCAGATGTTATAGCTGAAAGAATAACAGCTGTCCCGGCAGTAAGTATCTTTTTCATATTTTATCAACTCATTTCGTGTTATTTTTTTTGTAATATTTCTAAAATTGTCTTAACATTTTTGTAATATTTATATTATACTATAAATTATATAATCTGTCAATAGGGAAATTTTTCGGTTAATCCGCCAATGAATGCATAAACCCGTTTACACTTACAGTCATAATATCCCCCGCCACCGGAATGCCTTCTATACAAATCACATTTGCGCGGACAGGCTCGCCCACATCAACAGGATAATTTGTTACAATAAATGTATACCGCGTGCCCCTCATTCCTCTGTACGGCATAAGATCCAGACCTGCCTCGTTCTGTATTATATTATAGCTCTTATATACCTCGTCAAACTCCGCGGGTATTTTTACCTCCGCTTCCTCCACAGGCTTTTCCACCACCGACCATCCATAGCTGTCAAGAAATTCAATGCTTTTATCAATATCACTTTCATCCGCAAAAACGCAGAATGCTGCGGCAGTCATCATTATAAAAGCCAAAGACAGAATAAATAATTTTTTTATTCTCATATCATTCCCCTTTTTTAAAATCTTCCATTATTAATTATATTTGTCATGTATTAAAAATATTACACCGTCTAATTTATTTTTTCGCGGGAATGATAAAAACAATACCGGTATGAAAGGAGATTATTCTGATATGGTAACTAAAATTTCACTTGTGCTCGTTATTATCGGCGCGCTTAACTGGCTTCTGATAGGAGTTTTCGGCTATGATATAGTAGGCGCGATATTCGGAGGTCAGATGGCGCTGTTTTCACGCATTGTCTATACGCTTGTAGGTCTTGCGGGAATATGGTGCATATCGCTTCTGTTTAACCATGCTCTCGCATCGGATTCATAACGGCGCAAAAAAATGCCTGAGAAGAAGTCCTCTTCCTCTCAGACATTACATATCTTATATCATGGTCGCAATACATCTCAGCACTCTTCCTGTAGCTCTGTAATGCCATGGATAATTCTCATATTCTGTTATAGTTACACGACGGCATTTTGCAAGCGTGTCAATAAAATCCTCACGTATTTCGCTTATCTGCGGCACTCCTACCATATATGCCGCGCATTCATAATGCAGATAAAGGCTCCTGTAGTCATAATTTATGGTTCCCACTACCGCGCAGGTATCATCGCTTATGGTAGTCTTTGCATGAACAAAGCCCGGAACATACTCATAGACCTCAACACCAATATCAAACAGATCCTTATAATATGACCTTGCAAGACAATAAGGCATCTTTTTATCGGGTATTCCCGGCAGAATAAGCTTTATGTTTACCCCGCGCGTTACCGCGCAGCTCATCGCGTCAAATATATAATCGTCGATGACAAAATACGGCGTCATTATATAGACATACTTCTTCGCATTATTAAGTATATCAACATAAGCATTTCTTCCTATAGGCTTATTATCCAGAGGAGAATCGCAGAACGGAGTAATGTAACCCTCGGTATTCGGATAAGGGTGCTTTTTCGACTCGCCTATGAAATATCCGAAATCGACCTGCTCCGTTGCCGCTGCTGTACACCACATGGTCAGAAACATTTCCGTAAATCCTCTTACGCCCTCACCGCAGATTTTAAAACCGTTGTCCTTCCAATGTCCGAATCGCTTTATTCTGTTTATATATTCATCCGCGAGATTAATACCTCCGGAAAATGCGCATCTGCCGTCAATCACAACAACCTTGCGGTGGTCACGGTTATTCTGATAGGTTGAAAGCAGCGGCTGCACCGGAGAAAAAATCTGGCACTTGATTCCCTTTTGCTCAAGCTCCCGCTCATATCCCTTAGGCATTATCGACATACAGCCCATGCCGTCAAACATAAGCCTTATATCAACCCCGTGAGCAGCTTTTTCAATCAGAATGTCCTCAAGAGCATGCCACATATAGCTTGTTCTGTTAATAATGAAAAACTCCAGAAAAATAAATTTTTCCGCTTTTGAAATCTCTGCAAGCATATCTGGAAACATATCATCACCAAGAGGATAATATGTGAACATTGTATTCTTATAAACGTGGTTTCCGCTTGCATTTGAAAGGTATCTCACCAATGAGGTTTCGCAGTGCTTTTCCTCCATCTCCTTTATTATCTCGGAGTCATTCGCATCAAATTCAGCTATTTTTGAATTTGCCGCCTCCTGCGCGCGCGATATGTCCTTCGAGATCATCCCGGTATGTGTATAAACATAAAAAAACCAGCCGAAAATAGGTATTACCGCAATGAGCATTATCCATGTAATCTTGAAGGAGCTTTCCTCATGCCTGTTGACCTCAAAAACAATCAGCACCGCGCTTATAAGGTTAGAGCCGAGAAGATAAAATCTTGTATTGTTTGACACGCCTATTATAAATATCGCTATCATGCCTATCTGCAATAATAATGCGGTTACGGCAAAGAACTTATTTGAATAAATTAATTTTGAGAGTTTTTTCATCAAATCACCTCTCTTGCTTTCTTAATAATCTTTTGTACTGCGTATCTCCTTAAAAACGGCTTTTTCCCCATCTTTCTGCAGCAGAAGAAGCCACTTTTCAAGAAGCGCCGCTGTCTGGGGATGCATCGCCTTCGGCGCCCTTCCCTGTCTGAAATAATTTATAGGGTTGTCGTTGGTATACTTATCTCCCAGATATACCTTACCCGCCGCTACTCTGTCACAGAACATCTCCTTAACATATACAATCGGCATTTTAACCGGCTCCAGCTTTTTCGTTTCCCTGCTGTAGTCCGTCCAGTATTCAAAATGATGGCGGTTTCTGCCCTTGTGATGTATCCACGCCTTGGAATATCCGTAAACCTCCCGCTCCCTCTCAGTAGGGCTTCTGTCACCCAGATAAAAGCGCGCCCCCGGCATAAATTCGGTGGGGCTGTATTTTGACAAATCATGCATAAGTCCGCGATATATTATTCCCGCTTTTACACAATGCTTAAACACTATCCAGCGGTGCCTGGTCACAGTATTGAAATGTTTTATTATATGCAGCATAACAATCCGTCCTTTATGTACTGTATAATTATTATTTATAATAACACATCGCGGATTTTTTTTCAAGTGTTTTATCGGCGGTTTCAGTTAATTGTTTGTATAAAAAACTGCGCATATCCGGCTGCCGGATATGCGCAGTCAACATATTGTTCTTTATTGTTCTTCCGATATAACCGCCACGCTTTCGGCAAGCGGCTCCGCATCCTTGAAGCTGCTCCATACGAACGCCTTTACCGAGGCTATCCGCGCGGTCTGCGCCGGGATGTAGAAGCCTATTTCAAAGCTGTCGCCCTCGGTAAAATTCGCCTTTGCATAATCAAGGCTTAATAGAGTTCCGTCCGCGCCGTATACGGCGATGAACATATAGTCCTTTTCATTTCTCGCCTTATTCTTTACAAATTCAACGTCCGCGATAAAGCTCCCGCCCTGCGGAATGTCCTTCAGTTCCTCTCCGCTCCCGCTCTCAAGCCGGACTGCGGTTATTTCATACGGGTAGTCCGCAGGCTCCGCGGGTTCGCTTGTCGGCTCCGTCGGTTCGTCCGTCGGAGTCGCGGGTTCTTCTGTCTGGTCTGTGCCGCCGCCGTCTACCGTTACCGTACAGGTTGCCGTATAGCCGCCGTCCTCGGTCGTCGCGGTTATTACGGCGCGTCCTGCGGCTACCGCGCGAACCTTGCCGGTCTGCGCCACGGTTACGGCGTCTGTGTTCGAGCTTGTCCATGTTACGTTTTTATTCGCCGCATCCGAAGGCGTTACGTTCGCCGTAAGAATTGCCTGTCCACCGGAGGTCATCGAAAGCTCCGTCTGCGACAGCGTTATCCCCGTAACCTTAACTCCGACGTCCTCGCTGGAGAACGCCTCGTAAGGTCCGTATATCACTGTATATTTACAGGGGATGATCTCGGCATATCCTCCCGGCTGTAAAATTAACGATGTACTGCTGCTAATCTGCGTATCCGCTTTTTCTTCCGTAAGCGCTCCGCTGCTGTCATACAGAGTGTAATCTATATAGCCCGAATCGTAATTTTTAAAGTATACACTGCAGTCTGCATGATAAGTATTTTTCATGACCGCCTTTTCTCCGGCCGCAACAACCCGGCTTATCGTCGCGGGATAATCGCGCTTGCTTATCTCAAACGCTCCGCTTCTTGTAATCGCGGTAAGCGTACTTTTTACAGGCGTCAGGGCAACGCTTTCCCCGGGCTTAAGCGAGCTTATGCTGCCCTCCAAAGCGCATGAGGACAGCTTGCCCTCGTCGTCGTAGATCGTGTAGTTGTACTCGTATGAATCAAGAGTAAATGATTCCGTCGTTTTGCTCGTGTTCTTTAAAAGTAAGGTTTCGCCTTTTTCAATTTTCGTATATGTGTACGCCTCGCCGTCATAGTCCGAAACGGTGAAATAATCGTTTATTCCCGACAGTATAAGCGGACTCCTTGCCGTTACCACCGCGCTGCCGTTTGCGGGTATCGTCAGAGAACCGCTTGAGTACGAGGCTCTGCAAGCTGAAGCTGCTACAGATCCGTCGCTGTTGTATATAACATAATCATGCGATACGTCGTCGGACGTTGAGAAATAATCGACGGAAACATCCTGCTTGACTTCTGTATTGTTCTTTACCGATATACTTTCTCCGTTATCCATGAACCTTCTGAAATATGCGCTGTTATCTGATTCCTCAGCAGTGAACAGATCCGCCCAGTATCTTACGCTCATGTCAACATCCGCTTCTCCGGACGCGGTAATCGCCGCAGTGCAGCCGGCGGGAACCGTAAGGCTGCCGTCTGTTACTTTCGTCTTGGCGGATTTTATCGTGCCGTCCGCGTTGTAGACAGCGTAATCATAAAAGCCGTAAGCAGTGCTTTGAGCCGGGAGGGAATAACTGTGATCCATTCCATACTTCGGAATATAAACAGCGATATTCATATCTACCGATGAGGTGTTTGTAAAGTTATACGTTCCCTGCGCCGGAATATGCACCATTTGGTAAAGCGGCTCGTTTTTTACTTCCTCAAGTGTCAGCGCGGCGCTTTCGTCTACGCTGTAACCGTTGTAGTACGGCGTTATATACGCGTAACCGTTTATCGGCAGCGTTATACTGTTTTTTGTATAATACGACGAGGATAACATTTTTCCGGTTTCGCTGTACATGATATACGCGTAATAGCCGCTGCTTGACAGCGAACATTCCGCCATTCCGGTGTTAGTTACCTTATACGTTGTTCTTTCTGCGGCGCCGGTTTTTTCAAATTCGGCTTTCCCCGAAATTATATGGTAAAACGAGCTTTCGTTATTGGGTGATGTAAACTCTGCATAGCCATTTGCAGGTATATTGGTATGATAACCGCTGCCGCTCTTTGTAAGTGTATTTGTTGAATCATACAACGTATAGTCTCTGTTATCGCCGAATCTAATCGTTGTTTCTTTATTTCTCAGATTTACTGCCCTATAAGTTTCATCCGGCGCGATAAATACAGATTCAAGGAGTTTACCGGAATTTTCCCTGACCTCAAACACATCGTTAAGCGCGAACAGATAACAGTTATTTCTGTTGCTTCCTATGCACTGAAGCTTCAGCGTATAGCCTGCCGGAACGTTTATTGTGTTCTTATAAGAAATCATCCCGGACGCGTCTTTAGCGGTTCCCACCGCGTCATACAGAACATATATAAAGTGCGCATAGTCTCTGCTAAAAATCGCGCAATCATTTGACGAAGTATTGGTAAACTCCCACGTGTCTGACGAAAGCATCGGGATAATAGTAAACAGGTCTTCATCAAGCTTTTCAAATGATTTCATATCCTTCAAGTATCCCCAGCTTGTGGGTTCAAAACACATTACTTTAATGCAGCCGTGCGCGGGAACCTTTGTACTATTGCTGCTATTGACAAATTCTGTCGATGTGACATTTCCGTCCTTATCAAAAACAGCGTATGCGCTTTTCTCACCGTAATTAAAGCTTACCGTCATTTCCGAATCAAGCTTATTTGTATATACATAGCTTTCCCCCGCCTGAACGTGCGCCGCCTCGTACACCTGTGAATCGGCGCTTTCATATGTAAACATGGGATTTAAAATACCTATTTCCGAGTTTGAACTGTATGACGTAATATGCGCGCTGTATCTCGCAGGCAGCGTCAGACCGGCGGTATCCGACACACTGCCTCTTGATGAATGTGCGCCCGAGGCGTCCTTAATACGGTAATCAAGCTTTGTGCCGCTCTTTGTAAAGATCTTATACGGCATATCGGATATACTCGTCACGGTATAGCTTTCTCCGGCGGGAATCCGAAGGGTTGTATAAAGCGGCGCGTCCTCGTCCTCGACAAAAAAATAGTCGTCCGCTATGCTGACGGACATACTGCGCGATGTGGAAACGGCTATCCTTCCGCCTGCGGGCACCGTGAATGTCGTGCTGTTTACCTCCGCATACGAGTATTCCTTAACTGTATTGTCCGCATAATATATTATGTAATCATATGTGTATCCACGGATTTTGTCGCCTTGGTTTATCGCCGCGTTCTGCTCCGCTGTGCTTATGTTCGTAAAAATCTTGGTTTTTTGCCCCTTAACGCTGTAGGATGTGTCAACCTCCGCCGCCATAAGTGAAATGTCATCCTCCGCGCGCGCATGCAGAGCCGCCTCGCTTGCCGTCAGCGTACCGACAGACAGAGCCGCGGAAAGCAGCCATGCCAAAATTCGTTTGCTTTTTCTTTTCATTTGAAAATTCCTCCTTTAAAATTTATTATTTTCGGATATAAAAATGCGCCGCAGGCATCAAACCGAGCCTACGGCGCAATCCATAACGCTGCCCTGATTCAATGCTGCGACGCATAATATTCCCTAAAAGCAAAAAAAGAAGACAATATCAATCAAAGCGTATACGATTATGGCAATCTTATACACTTCCCCTTTTGCTTTTAAATTATACGTCGCAAATTAATAATACCATATTTTAATCTGTTTGTAAATAGAAAAACGACGAATTTTCAAAAAAGGTATTGAATTTTTTTTTGAAATAGTATACAATAGAATGTAGTTATACACTGTTGACTAAGGAGGTTTTACTATGTGTGGTATTGTCGGCTACATAGGATCAAAACAGGCAGCTCCTATTCTGCTTGACGGTCTTGAAAAGCTTGAATACAGAGGATACGACAGCTCAGGTATCGCTGTTATTAATAAAAATGAAATAGATGTCCGGAAGGCAAAGGGAAGGCTTAAGGTCTTAAGAGAAAAAACAAATAACGGTAATGATGTAATCGGTACAACAGGTATCGGTCACACCCGCTGGGCGACCCACGGCGAGCCGTCGGATGTAAACGCTCACCCTCATCTTTCCAATTCGGGACGCTTTGCGGTGGTTCATAACGGCATTATCGAAAACTACATAGCGCTGAGAAAACGTTTACAGGCAAAGGGCTTTGAGTTCATCTCAGAGACGGATACAGAGGTGATCGCCCATCTCTTTGAATACTATTACAAGGGCGACATCATGGACGCTATGATCAAGGTTATAAACCGTGTTGAAGGCTCATACGCCCTCGGCGTTCTCTGCTCGGACTATCCCGATCAGTTTATCGCGGTCCGCAAGGCAAGCCCGCTTATCGTTGGTCTTGGAGAGGGAGAAAACTTCATCGCTTCCGATGTCACCGCAATATTAAAGCATACGCGTGATGTATACTATCTTGAGGACAATGAAATCGTTGTTCTTAAAAAGGATGAAGTCAAGATATACAATACGGATAAGGAAGAGGTTCCCAAGAACGTTTTCACCGTTGACTGGGATATTTCAGCAGCGGAAAAGGGCGGCTATGAGCATTTCATGATCAAGGAAATCGAGGAGCAGCCCAAGGCGCTTTTGGCAACTATTTCGCCGCGTATTAAGGACGGAAAAATAGTCCTTGACGATGTTTCGCTCACAAGAGAGGATATAAAAAATATCAATAAAATTTTCGTTGTTGCCTGCGGAAGCGCGTATCATGTAGGCGTTGTCGCTAAATATGTCATTGAAAAGATGTGCCGTATTCCGGTTGAAACGATAATCGCTTCGGAATTCCGCTACAGCGACCCGATTGTTACAAGCAGGGATCTTGTTGTCGTAATCAGCCAGTCCGGTGAAACGGCGGATACGCTTGAGGCTCTTAAGGTTGCAAAATCACGCGGCGCCAGAATCCTTTCAATTGTAAATGTTGTAGGCTCCGCAATCGCAAATGCATCCGATGATGTTATTTACACATGGGCGGGTCCCGAAATCGCCGTTGCCACAACAAAGGCATATTCAACTCAGCTTTCGGTTGTATATCTCCTTGCGATTTATATGGCTGAAAAGCTCGGCACAATTACTTCGGGGCAGTACAAAAAATATATCAAAGACCTTGAGGAGCTGCCGAACCTTGTAGCTGAAACGCTGAAAAATAAGGATAAGATCGCGTATCTTGCCTCAAAGTTCTATAACTGCCATTCAATCTTCTTTATAGGAAGAAATCTTGACTACGCGGTATCGCTTGAAGGCTCGCTCAAGCTCAAAGAGATTTCATATATCCATTCGGAGGCATATGCGGCAGGTGAATTGAAGCACGGCACAATTTCGCTTATCGAGGACGGCACTCTCGTTATAGCTCTTGCGACAGGCGATGATCTGTTCGATAAGACGGTATCCAATATCAAGGAGGTTACCTCGCGCGGCGCTGTTGTTCTGGGACTTACAACAACAGAGCACAGCATGACGGGAATTGCCGATTACACAATTCAGATTCCCGAAACGGATGACATTTTCCTCCCGTCGCTTTCGGTTATCCCATTGCAGCTGTTCGGTTACTATGTAGCCGCTCAGAAGGGCTGCGATATTGATAAGCCGAGAAATCTTGCAAAGTCGGTAACCGTTGAGTAATTCAATTGTAACATTATTGTAATATAAATAAGAGGCGCATCATATGTACCTCTTATTTTTTTACAATTTTAACCTTTATTTGCCTTTTTATGTATGGTTATTATGTGATTTGCGGTAAGTCTTTGTGTTATATATGATATTTTTGTGAAATACTTTTGTAATATTTCTGTAATAAAAGTCTTGACAATGTAACATTTATGGTGTATAATAAGCGTGTTACATAAGAGAGGAGTTTTATTATGGAAACAATGGAAAGCTATACACAGCAGCGCTTAAGCAATCTTAAGCTTAGGAGAGAAAAAAAGCGCAGACAGAGAATCCGACACAGGATTTGCGCTGTTCTTACACTCATTGCTGTTTGTGCAGCTTCAGCAGGAACTGTATACACAGCATCAGCTAAGGATATTACCATTACAGAGATAAACGAGTTTGAGGGCACCGCTAATTCAATGACCGTAAGAACAAGGGCGTCTGAGGTTATTGATGTTCTTAACGAGCAGGGCATTGAGGTAACGGATACCGATAAGCTTAACGTTCCGTCCGATTCAAAGCCGGATGAGGACAGTGAGATCGTTCTCAGACGCGGTAAGGAAATCAAGGTTGTCACCTCCAATAATGAGGAAACAGTTGTTGTAACAAGCGCCGATACAGAGCAGGCGCTCCGCGAGGCGGGTTACATAACATCAGATACCGATGAAATAACCCTTGACGGCGGCAGCATCGCGGCAAGCGATACTGTCGAAATAAAATCAATAAGCGTTACATATGAATCCGAAGAGGAAGAAATTCCGTTTGAGACCACCTACCGGGATGACCCGGACTCATACAAGGGTACGGAAACAGTTGTCACTGAAGGTGTCAACGGTATAAAGCTTAAAACCTATAAGGTTCTTACATACGACAATGGCGAGCAGAAGGAACGCACGCTTGAAAGTGAGACAACTATTTCAGAGCCGGTAAATAAGATAATCAAAAGAGGCACAAAGGATAAGCCTGTATCAACCGATTCAGCCGCGGCTTCAGCAGCTGTGTCCGCAGCGGATACCGGCAGCACCATTGCCGGACATCACTACTCAAAAAAGATTACGATGCAGGGTACCGCATACACAGATTCGCCGGCAGAGAACGGCGGCTACAGCTGTACAGCTCTCGGCACTGCGCTCCGCAAGGGCGTTGTCGCGGTTGACCCGAGCGTGATTCCGCTTGGCTCAAAGCTCTATATCGTAAGCGCTGACGGAAAATATGTCTACGGTGAAGCGTCAGCGGAGGATACCGGCGGCGCTATAAAGGGCAACAGGATTGACCTCTGCTATCCGTCATATTCCGACTGCACCAACTTCGGCAGACGTGACGTTATAGTTTATGTGCTCAGTGATTAATTTTGTGATAATATATAACAGAAGTTCACATTCAAAAAATGTGGCTTCTTTATTTTTACAGAAAAAGAAACCACATCAAAAGTCATAGTTTTGATATGGTTTCCTGTTTATTCAGCGAACTCACAATTGGAAGCCGAAGATATTCCTTTTACAATAATCTAATAGCCTTGTTAATAACGAATCTATCCCTTCTTGATTATTAATCAGTTCTTCTGTTGACCGTTCGATTTGAGTCGGTGTTTCCGTTGGTTCGTCCGTTGGCTGTTCAGTCGGAGCCAGTGTTTCTGTCGGTTCGTCCGTTGGCTGTTCAGTCGGTACCGGTGTTTCTGTCGGTTCATCCGTTGGCTGTTTGGTCAGAACCGGTGTTTCTGTCGGTTCGTCCGTTGGCTGTTCAGTCGGTGTTGGTGTTTCTGTCGGTTCGTCCGTTGGCTGTTCGGTCGGAGCCGGTGTTTCTGTCAGTTCTGGGGTTTCCGTTGGCTCGTACGTTGGCATCGGCGTAACACACAAATCCAATATCTCAGCATTAATACAAGGCTTCTGATCATCATATAAAACAAAGCCTTTAAGCATTGCTGCATTATTGCTTACTTCTGTATACAGAGATTCCGACGAAACACCTACCGATAATAACATTCCGTCAGCATCGTATGAAGCAACATACAAATGACAATTATCAGGGATTCTGTTTGTCAAGGATACCAGATAAGCATTTTCAGAGTCTTGCTTTTCAAATATTATATTGAGTTCATAATCCTCGGGCAGTGGCGAGGGGGATGGTGAAGCTGTTTCCGCAGGGACTTCGGTAGGTTCAATATAGATATAGTCCCCCTCTGTCACATAGGGCAGTTCATATAGAAAATCAGAACCGGTGCCTGTCGGGGTAAACGGATTGTGCTTGTTTGCTGTTGTCCCTATAAATGAAGCTGTACCCTTTGCAAAATAATCATACGAATTTGTTGTATCATCCCATGTTACATCCATATAATAATAATTATCATCAAACTGTGCCAGATTCCACGCGTGATTGCTGCCGTTTGCCTTTCCGATAACAAACATATTGCTGATGCCGACAGCATTAAGTATAAGCTGCATCGATTTTGCATATCCGTCACAGACTGTATCAGCATTTTGTTCTCCGTCAAACACGCTTACTATATTATGCGCCGCGGCAGAATCCAACGGATTATTATTCTCATCATAGCCATAATCTGTTGCGCTGACAATATCATCATGAATTTGCTTTATTACGTTGTATTTAGTGTATGGCTGTACAGCCTGAGCCGAGGAAATAAAACCCCGGACATTTTCGTCGATGATTGTATTAAGACTGCTTCGTACACTGTATCTTTTGTAATCCTCATATATACATGGGATGAGCCTTGTTCCTCCGGACGACAGAGATGTGTACAGGATCGTTGACGAGAGCCAATAATATTCGGGATGATCCATTCGGAAGGTATAATATACCGCCGCAGCCATGTCCGGAGTAAGGGGGACTCTGTAATCGTCTGAGGACAGCTTATAGACTACGGTTCCGTCACTATAAGTTGTAGATGGAATATTCGAGGTATTGGTACAAAATTCAGTACACATTGCTTGAAGCGTATCGTAGCAGTTCTGCATTTCTTCTCCATCGGACATAGTTCCGAGATAATTATAACCGTAATTGCTTCCATAGGAATAAAACGCAGTCTCGTCACTCTGTATGTGAATATCAATGCTGCTCTCTGTTGGGGTGTCTGTAACCGCGCCTAAAAAATCTTCCTCTGAAAGCTCAATCATTTTGATTTGCTCTGCACCGGTGAACGGTAATTTATAGTCTTTTGTTATATTTCCAACTGCATAAGCTGAGGAATTGAGCAACACAGCTATAGCTGAGGTTAAGCAGACATGCCTTTTTTTCAAAAATATTCCCCCTTTTATATTCATAATACTATTCTAACATAAAAAAAGAGTTTTTTCAATATTTAATCAGAAAATATAATGCGTTTTATAATGCAATATATACAACAAAGAGTATATATGAATATCATATATACTCCGTTGCATCATTCTTCATCTTCCTTCAGATTGTCAAGTGCCACTCTTACCGCTTCAACAACAAATGCTGAAAAAGTACAGTCAAGACCTCGGATGGATTCCTCAACTTCATTTATAATATCATCCGGGAAGCGAATACTTTTGTTAGTCGAATGTGGTGTAATAGGTATTTTAAACTTTCTCATGATTAAAGCCTCCTGTATTTAATATGTAACGCATTAATTAATAATATTATACCGAAAATTATATTACAAATAAATATTATCTTTTATGGCACTAATCTTTGTAATGTTTAAATTTAAAGAAATAAAAATTAGTAATAAAAAAATATTACATAAATTTTAATATTTTGTATTGCATTTTATAATGCAATATGTTATAATATTGGTAATATTTATAAAGGAGGTTTTCATATCATGAAAAACAAAAAATTAATTTCATTTATTTCCGGGGTATGCCTTATTTTCACTGTAATGCCATTAAATGTACTTGCAGAAGGTGATTCTTCTGGCTATGAAATGACAGAAAATGAGAATACAGTAGATACTGTAAATATTAATGACACATTGAATGAAACAGAAATGGAAACACTGTCAATTTCGGAATATGTGATTGAGACAGATGGAGATTTATATGGTGCGACAATTACATGGCCGGCAACATCGGGAATAAAGACGTATTGCAAGTCGACGAAAAATGATACGAAGGTTTATCAGACAGCGACATCAACGAACGGCAAATACGGAACAATTTACGCGTCGGATTTGGTTACTATTAAGGGATATGACAAAAACAGTAAGCGGTATAAAGTTAGTTATCCTTTAACAGGTGGAGGCACAAAAACAGGATATGTTGCAGCATCAGATATAACCGCTGCAACGTACAATTCTGCTAACAGTACATATACAGCAACTGCTAAAACAACGACTTACAGACGAACCGGCGGTGGAACAGAGCTTGGCTATATTTCAAAGGGTGATAAGGTATACGTTCTTACCTCCACATCGAGTACATATGTACAAGTAATTTATCCGGTTTCGGGCGGGTATAAGATGGGATGGATTAAGGCATCAGCTTTACCGGGTGCACCCAAGGCAACAACTGCGCCTAAAACTTCCTCAATTAATATAGGACATGCACGTAATTCAAATTTATCAAATGCCAACCAGGTTAGTATTACGCCGAATTCGTATTTTACAGATTGGACCGTTGTTTTGCGTCCCACAAGTACAACTATCGCTAATAAAATGGTTGAAGTATGCAAAGCAGGGTGTGCGAACAATAACATTCGTTATAGCCAGGGAAGCAGGCTGACTTTAAATACAGCTGCTAAAAAGGTGAATTATGATTTGAGCAAAATAACATCTATCGTTTATTGTGACTGTTCGAGTTTCATGGCAGTTTGCGCTATTGGTGCTGGTGTTAATGTCAGTCCTTCTGTAACTACAAGTAATATGAAAAATGCATTTGTCGCAACCAAGAAATTTGATGCAATAACAGTGAAGGATGCATCATATTTGAAAAAGGGAGATATTTTATTGAGGGCTGGCAGTCATACAGCAATGGTATTGGAAAACGGCACAAATAGCGGTTTGTGACATGGAGCAGATGAATTTAAATTTATTATTTTATTGAGAAGAATAGAAACACTATCGCCAATCTGCATATAGAAGAAATATATAGGCATATTTATTCTTAAGATAAACACAAATATATAAAAGATAAAACACGTAAACCGCCAAAATGGTTTTAATAAGACTTTGGATAATATTAAAAAAATTGAGAGGAGTATTAATTATGAAAAAACAAAAAATAATTGCAGTTTTATCTGCAGCATGCATAATGTTCTCGGCATTTCCTGTCGCAGTATTGGCTGATGAAAATGTTTCTGATTATACAATATCAGAAGAAACCACTGTTCAAAACGAAGAAGTTGTTGCTGATACGGCAATAGACCTATCTGAGGATAATATATCTGACTATGCTATTACAAATGACGGTGAGCTATATGCCGCAGCTGTTTCGTGGCCATCGTTATCATCATCGGTTTATTGTGAATTTACCGCAGCGAAGCAAATCAATGTTTATAAAGACACGGCATGCAAAACAAGAGGAACCTCAAGTCCGGCACAGGCATACAACGCCTATATTTCTAAAAATGATGTTTGTTATATTTATAAAATAACAACAAGCTATGTACAGGTGAACTATCCGACTTCATCGGGAAGACGTACAGGATATATTAAAACAAGTGATTTATTAGGTGGCAATATATCTCCTAGTACGAATTATAAAGCTACAAGCAAGGTGACTACGTATACGTATAAAAACGGAGCAACAACAGGTTATATTGAATCCGGCGATAGTGTATATGAGCTTTCAGCTACCAATTATAATGTAATGTATACTGCTAAATCTGGTAAAAGAGCATATAAGTTAGCCTATACTAGTTCTAATCCCACACCGACATCGACACCGATATCCACTCTTTTATACCCGTTAAAAGGAAGCATAACGACAAGTAGTACAACAAAAACTAATGGCTATTACTGTGACTATAAGGCATCTGCCGGTACCCCATTGTATGCTCCTGCCGACGGAACAGTTAAATTCATGCAATCATATTCTACAACGTATAAAAAGCTTGCAAGCTACGGAAATAATATTGAGTTTACATCAAGTGATGGACAATACAGAGTACGATGCGCACATCTTAGCAAATTTAATGGTGTTTCTCTCAAATATACACAGTCATTAGCATATCCTTGCAGTGCAAGTAAATATAAATGCAGCACTATTACACTAAAGACAAAAAGTGTAAAAAGGGGAGAACTGCTTGGTTATACAGGTCAAACAGGCAATGCCAGTGGTCCGCATCTACATATTGAAGTATATAAAAACAGTAAAGCAGTAGACCCGAAGAGTGCATTTACAACATGGAAGTAAATATTATGATAATATCGGCGGGAGTACCAAAGCTCCCGCTATATTTTTAAGGAGGATACAAAGAAATGAAAAAAATAATATCTATATTAACTGCATTATCACTATGCGGTTCCATGCTAATCAGTGTACCAGTTTCAGCCGATGGCAGCGAAATAAAGTTGAGGTTCGATACAAGCCGCATCAGCGAAAAGCGCCTGACAGTAGAAGCAATTGGAGAACACAAAATCGGAAGCTTCAAATTAAAGTTGTCATATGATCCGGAGTATATAAGAAGTCTGGAGATAGATGAAAACGACAGCAAGTTATATCAGATAGATGATATTGAGCAGAATGACGACTATTATATTGTAGAAGGTACGCTTGTTGAAGATGGTATTGTAGAAGAAGAAACAGCTCTGTTTGATATTACAAAGTGCATAGCGGATATAAAACAAGACGGAGACTACACAATAAAAATAACCTCCGCTGACGATACAAACAGCGGTTTGTACGATATAAACGGTTACGATGTAAACAGTGAGGATATTCCAATTTACATAGATTATGGAGAGTTTGATTTCTTGACTGCCCCTGAAATCATAACACAGATTTCTGAACAAAACATATTAACACCACCTGATATTGCGATTTTTGAGACAAAGGAAGGTGTTTCTATAAACATCACCTGTGACACGGCAAACGCGGATATATATTATATCGTGGAAAGAAGTGACGGTGATAATGGTGAAGATTATTATTGCAGCGAAACTGATGATAATGAATTTTACGCAGAAGAAGACTATAATGAAGAATATGATAGTGAGGGCGAATATGGTGATATGGTCGAGGCATCTCAGGACGAAATCAATAATATCGTAAATAACGGCAGAAAATACACCGGTACCATAAAGCTGACCTCTGCATTTGATGGTGTAATAAAAGCTGTTTCATGTATAAACGGAAGCTATTACAGTGAATACATAGCAACTGCCGATGTTTATGCCGAAAAACTTAATGACCCTATTGTAACATTCAGCGTTGAGGATGGCCGCATTTTTGTTTCAATGAACATGGAGTATGAGGATGCTGAAATATATTATACAACAGATGGAACAATACCAAATTTAACGAGCAAAAAATTTACATACGATTTGATTTTTAGTCAGAAAAATATTCCTGAAATTACCGCAAGAGCATATTTGGATGGCTATGTATGCAGTAATGCTCTGTACAGAAAGTATACTTCAAGCTCTGATGTTACCCCAGACGGTGCTCTCCCGTCGCCGGTTATCCTATGGTCACAAATAGGCACCACTGACTATGCATCTGTAAGTATCAGCGGATACTATGGTGCAGAGATATATTATTATATTTCAAGATATGATGAAAATGGGGAGGAAGTTCACGGAAGCCCGAGACTGTACACAGACTCGTTTCAAGCAGAGGAGGGAACTACTGTGTGCGCATATGTCATAAAAAACGGTTTTCTTAAAAGTGATGTGTCAAGTGAACTGATTGATTTCACGGAACCGGAGTATCCATTTATAACATCGGATTGGGCAAAAACTGAAGTAGTAAGTGCCTATAATACCGGCTTACTTCCTTATGAACTGGAGACTCAGAATTTAACGGAACATATATCCCGTGGGGAATTTGCGGCGATTGCTGTAGCTTTGTATGAAAAACTAAGCGGTCAAGCTGTATATGCAGATATAGAGGAAACACCATTTGTAGACTGTACTTACAGCGAATACGCATCATATATTGCAGCAGCATATGAAATTGGCATTACAGACGGTGTTGATGATGATAATATGTATTTTCATCCGGACGATATTCTGAACCGTGAGCAGCTTGTCACAATGCTGTGCCGTGTTATAAAAAAATGTTATCTTACGGATTGGACTCTTTCTAATGATTCAGAGTATAAACTTGATATAGACGGAGTAAGTAAATATCCGGATAATGATCTTATTTCAGATTATGCAAAAACATCTGTATACTATATGTCTAAATTCGGTGTTATCGACAGTGACGGTAATTTTAATCCGACTGCAGAGCAGAACGGCATCGCCACAATTGAACAAGCTGTTCTGATCGCATTGCGTGTATATAATGTCGGCGAGAGGTTCGATCCCGACTATACGGAATTTGTCTCAAAGCGTGAAGCAAACGATACAACAATATCTGAGAACGCTATAGCTAGCGGCGCATGCGGTGAAAATGTGGTGTGGGAGATTGATGAATACGGTGTTATGACAATAAAAGGCAATGGAACCATGAATGACCGGATCACAGTAAACACAAAGGCACCCTGGAATGACTATGTAAAGGATATTACCGCAGTAGTTGTAAAGAATGGTGTCAAAAGCATAGGTGACTATGCCTTTGCAAACATGTCAAACATGAAAAGAATCATATTACCTCGTGGACTTGAACAGATAGGCACACACGCATTTTACAAATGCACCAGTCTTGAAATTATTGAAATAACCGATGCTGTATCTCTTGAAAAATATGCCTTCAGTGGGTGCGTATCGTTAAAGTATATAACTGTTCCTTATGGTGTCAATAGAATAGAAACAGGTTTATTTGAAGGATGTACATCATTGCAAGAAGTCATAATACTCAGTTCAGTGAGAACCATAGCCAGCAATGCTTTTAGTGGATGTACAAGCCTTGAGAGTATGTATATACCTAAAGGGGTAATAAGTATTGAAGCTAATGCATTTACCGGATGTTCTAATCTTAGAGAAATCTCATTTGGAGGAAACAGAGATGAATGGCGAGCTGCATTATATTCCGGTAATACGAGTATATCTAATAATATTACTGTGACTTACGCCAAATAACAACTATATAGCATGCATTAAGTACTTCGTATTTTAATAATACTTAATGATGCAGTGATTTTTTAATAAAACAGGAGTCATATCAAAATTCACGGTTTTGATATGACTCTTATTTTTATTTACAAAATCCGATTTTTATATGGAAATTCCATTAAAAGTATGATATACTTATTACAACACTAAAAAAGAGAGGTAATTTACCATGTATATTGCAGACAAAAACAGATACAGTAATATGAAATACAACCGCTGCGGCAGAAGCGGTCTGAAGCTGAGCGCGTTTTCACTCGGCTTGTGGCACAATTTCGGCAGTGTTGATAATTTTGATAACATGACCGATATGGTAACCACGGCGTTTGATCTCGGCATCACGCATTTTGACCTTGCCAACAACTACGGTCCGTATCCAGGCAGCGCGGAGGAGAATTTCGGAAAAATTCTTAAGCGCACGCTTGCTCCTTACCGTGATGAGCTTATCATTTCATCAAAGGCAGGCTACGGTATGTGGGAAGGGCCTTACGGGGATCACGGCTCGCGCAAATATCTCGTTGCAAGCTGCGACCAGAGCTTAAAGCGCACCGGACTTGAATATTTCGATATTTTCTACCATCACCGTCCCGACCCGGAAACACCGCTTGAGGAAACGGCGGCAGCTCTCGATTACATAGTAAGAAGCGGCAGAGCGCTTTATGTCGGCGTTTCAAACTACAACCCTGAGCAGACGCTTAAAATGTCACAGATATTAAAGGAGCTTGGTACACCGCTGTTAATTCATCAGCCGCGCTACAATATGCTCGAAAGAAATATTGAGAACGGACTCCAGACAGTGCTTGAGCACGAGGGCATCGGCTCGATATCCTTCTGTCCGCTCGCGCAGGGACTGCTTACAAATAAGTATCTCCACGGCATTCCGGAGGGTTCGCGCGCTACTCACTCAAACTTTCTCAATGCGGACAAGGTAAGCCACGCTCCGCTTGAAAAGATCAACGCGCTTAATAAAATCGCAGAAGAACGCGGTCAGACCCTTGCGCAGATGGCGCTCCGCTGGAATCTCCGCGGCGGTAAGCTCACATCGGTTCTTATCGGTGCGTCGCGTCCGCAGCAGATCGTTGAAAACGTAAAGGCGCTTGACGCTCCTGAGCTTTCAGAAGAAGAGCTTCGTAAAATTGATGAAATTTTGGGTTGAAATCCCGTTCTGCTTGTAGTATAATAAATACATAGATATTTTATTGACAATTACAGATCGTATACAGGAGAAACTCACTATGAAAAGCTTCGACATTCGTACTAAAATATATTTTGGTGACGGCGCTCTTGACAGACTTATCGAGCTGCCGTATAAAAAGATTCTGGTTATAACAGACCCGTTTATAGAAAAGAGCGGTCTGCTTACACTCGTAACCGACCGCCTTTCACAGGCATTCATTGACTTCAGGGTGTTTTCAGACGTTGTACCCGACCCGCCGCTTGAAAAAATTGAGCTTGGCGTTAAGACGCTCCTTGAATGTAACCCTGACTGCGTAGTCGCAATCGGCGGCGGCAGCGCTATTGACTCGGCAAAGTCGATCCGCGAATTTTCAACACGCGCAACAGGCAAGGAAATCGCGCTTATTGCGATTCCCACAACCTCAGGCACCGGTTCAGAGGTCACAAGCTTTGCTGTTGTTACGGATACACAGAATAACATCAAATATCCGCTTGTTAATGATTCAATGCTTCCGACAGAAGCCATTCTTGACGCTGACCTTGTAAAAAGTGTTCCGGCATCAGTCACAGCGGACACCGGCATGGACGTTCTTACGCATGCTATTGAGGCTTATGTGAGTATCAATAACAACGAATTTTCGGCGGCTCTTGCGGAAAAGGCGATTGAAATCTGCGGAACCTTCCTGCTCCGCTCATACCTTGACAATAACGACACTCACGCGAGAAAGAAAATGCACGTTGCGTCATGTCTTGCGGGACTTGCCTTCAACAGCGCATCCCTCGGTCTGAACCACGGCATAGCGCATGCACTCGGCGGACGCTTCCACATCCCCCACGGCAGAGCGAACGCTATTGTTCTTCCGTATGTAATTGAGTTCAACTCGGGAATAAACAAGCATTCAAAGAGCAAAAAGGAATATCCTAAGTGCGTTGAAAAGTACTGCAATGTTGCAAAGCTGCTCGGAGTTAATAACTTTAATGAAATCACAACAATCCGCGCGCTTGTAGGCTGGATTCAGTTTATGAACAAGGAAATGAATATTCCGCTTTCTGTTTCACAGTGCGGAGTTGAAAAAAGAGAATACATGAACGCCGTTGAGTCAATGGCGGAAAAGGCTATCGCGGACGCTTGTACCGCTACAAACCCGCGTGTACCGTCAAAAGCAGAGGTTATGCTGCTTCTTGAGCATATGTATGATTAACTGAATTGGACAGGGCGGCGGCGCCGTCCTGTTGTTTTATGCAAAATGAAAGGGGATTTACAATGTATAGTTTTCATATGCCGACAAAAATAACTGTCGGAACAAACGCGGTCAAAGAAAACGCCGCTGATTTAATTCTCGGTACGAAAGCGATGATAGTTACAGGAAAAAGCTCCGGCAAAAAATCCGGCGCGCTTGATGATGTAACGGAAGCGCTTACCCAAAACAATATTCCGTATCTTATCTATGATAAAATCGAAAACAACCCCACAATAGAATCAACCGCGGAGGGCGGAGCGGTCGCTCGCCAATTCGGCGCTGACTTTCTTATAGGCATAGGGGGCGGCTCACCGCTGGACGCGGCAAAGGCTATAGCGGTTTACGCGGTAAACGAACCGAAGGACGGCAGTGATTTTGAGCTGTACGACATTTTTAACAGCAGCTACAAAAACAAGCCGCTGCCTATGGCGGGAATACCCACGACCGCAGGAACAGGCTCGGAGGCTACTCCTTATTCTATTCTTACATTGCATAGAGATAAGAATAAAAAGAGCTTTGCATCGCCCGATGTATTCTATAAAACCGCATTTATTGACGGTCGCTACACCTTAAATCTGCCCTTGCAGGTTATGCGCAATACGGCAGTTGACGCGATGTGCCATCTGCTTGAAGGCTTTACCGATAAGCGTTCCTCGCCGTCCTCGGACTATATCGCCCTTGAGGGACTTCGCATTATAGGCAGAAATATAAAATACCTGCGAAGCGACAAGCCTACGGAGGATATATGCACAGAGCTTTTATGGGCATCTACCCTCGGCGGCATGGTAATTTCACAGACGGGAACGACTATAGTTCATTCAATGGGCTATCCCCTCACCTATTATAAGAACATCCCTCACGGCAGAGCGAACGGTCTTATTCTCGGCGAATATCTCGAGAGGACAGAAAGCGTGCTTCCGCAGAAAACAAAGCAGTATCTTGACGCGCTCGGCATGAAATCCGTAGACGAAATAAAAGCCTTACTCCGCGAAATACTCCCCACAGAGGAAAGCTTCACAGAGGAGGAGCTGACAGAGTGGACAAAAACCACAATTCAGTCAAAAAATGTTCTCGTATGCCCCTTTGAGGTAACATGGGAGCTTGAAATTGAAATATTTAAAAAGTGCCTGCTGTAAAGCAGGCATTTGTCATTTACATAATCAGCAGCACCGCATACACCGCCGCGCTCGCCAAGGCGGCAACCGTGCAAAGCCCGCCGCCACAGAAAGCGGATATCAGCGCCACAGCAGCGCCCGCTATTCCGGCAACGGTATTGCCCACCGCATAGAACATTGCCGGAAAGGTCATTGCTCCCAGCACCGTGTACGGTATGTAGGCAAGGAACGAGCGCAGAAAACGGTTCTGTATTTTTTTTCGGAGCAGGGTCAGCGGAAGGACGCGTATCAGATACGTTACGATAAACATTATAAAAAGATATATAAGAAATCTGCTATTCATCCTGCGCTTCTCCTTCCTCAGGGAATATTAACGCGCCCGCCGCCGATGCGATAACAGCGCATATTATAATCGCAAATCCGCTTGATATACCGGCAAATAGCTTCACATAATGCAGACAGCAGCTTATCGTCACGGCAAGCAGCGTTACTATGAGATATGCACGGCTTTTTTTCATAGCCGGAACTATAATAGCAATGAACATTCCGTATATGGAAACCGACAGCGCCGAGCACAGCTTATCCGGCAGCAACGCGCCGAATACCGCGCCCGCGGCAGTTCCGAGAGACCACCCTATGTACGGCAGAGCCGCAAGCCCTAAAAAATACAGAGGCCTCACCTTCTGTGAACGGCTTGCCGCCACCGCGAAAATCTCATCGGTCAGCGCGTGTCCCAGCAGTAGAGCGTGCAGACGCGTAAAGGATTTATCCAGCTTCTGTGACAGAGATATACCCATAAGCGCGTAACGCAGATTAATTACAAGCTGAGAAAGCGCCATTTCTATGTATGAACCGCCGGAGGTTATTATCCCTATTGACGCAAACTGACCCGCCGAGGTCAGATTTGTCATAGAAATTATAATCGCCTCAGCCGGAGAAAGTCCCGCGGCAACCGCGGCAATGCCGAATGAAAAGGATACCGCAAGATACCCAACGGCTATAGGCAGTCCGTCTATGAGTCCGGTTTTAAATATGTTTTTCATCAGGTTAATATCTTCTCCATTACATAATCATCCATGACAAAGCCGCCGCCTATATCTGTTACCAGACTGCGCGTTTTCTGAAAGCCCTGCTTTTCATATACGGCGATTGAGCCGCTGTTGTATTTGTTGACAGTAAGATACCATTTCTTTGCATCCGGGAAGTCTGTTCTGAGCCTGTCCAACAGTATTGAGGCTATGCCCTGCCTGCGTTTATCTGCTCTCACATAAACCTTGCTTATAAATATTTTACCGCCGCCCTCGTCATGTATACCAAGATAGCCGCAGAGGTCGTCTCCGTCATATGCCATATAATATCTATAGCCGTCATTGTCTACCGCATTCTTCAATGCCGGATATGACTGAAATTTTTCAACCATATAATCTATCTGCTCCGGCGATAGAATAGAAACAAAGAACTCGTGCCATATAACCGCGGCAAGCTCCGCTATTTCCCTTATATCCTCGTCATTTTCCGCAATTCTCACCAACATATGCAATAATCCTTTCCGCCGCCTTGTCAAGTCTTTCAAAATCAGCGGCATCCGGCTTGAGTATTACCTCGACCGGCTTAATGATCTGCCTTAAGCCCATTGCACCGAGCGTCTTTTCTATCAGCTTTGTTCCGTCACCCGACCAGCCGTAGGAGCCGAATACAAAATACGGGGTTCCCTTTTTATTGACCATATCAATTCCCGTTACCGCGTCCCATATCCTTTTGGGCGCGCTGCGGTTGATCGTATCGGTTCCGACAATAATAACATCAGCGGTATTCAGTATATCTATAACCGCGCTGTTTTCGGTTTTATCCACATCAGAAGCCGAGACATCAAAAGCCGCCCCCAGCCTTTCAATAAGTCTGTCAGCAAGTGATTTTGTATAGCCGTACCGGCTTGAATAAACAACAGCCGCCTTAATCCGGTCAGTGTTTTCTGTATGACACCACTTCCGGTATATTTTAAACACTTCCTCCGGCAAAGCGCTCATACATACCGTTCCCTGCGGCATAGCACTGCCGTATGCGGGGTAAATTGCCGTTATGCTTTCCTTTTCAAGCCTTTCTGTTGCGGAAAGTACAAATGCCTTGTTAACCGCAAGTCTTTGCTCAAACGCATTTTTCAGATCAACCGCTGAGCCTTCAAAGCCTGAAAACGCCTCGCCTGAAAATAACACACCTTCATATAACGCCATACATGAATCAACCCATGAAATATTAGGGGTTATAAAAAATCTTATTTCCCCAAGCTCCATACCGTCCTTTATAAGCTGCTCGTTGATTTCGCGGTTTACTATCTGCTTTATATTGCGCAGTCCCGCTGACGTGGCATAAATCTCTATATCGGGCTTTATTTCAATAACCCTTTCAAGACCTCCGGTAAATTCGGGTTTTGCCGTAAGCAGAATAACGGCATCCGAGGATGCCGCTGTTCTTATGTAAGACTCTGAAAAATTTTCAGTTGTTCCGCCTATTGTAATTCTTCTTCCTGCCGTTTGCACAGTATAAAAGTTATACTGCCCCGCCGTATAAGCATTGATATTATTTGCAGACAATGGACCACCAGTCCTTTCTTCTCTGCATATCCACAACCTCAAAGCCCTGCCCTATAAGCGCCGCTTTGACCTCCTCCTGTCTGCCGTCAATAATACCGGAGGTGATAAATACACCGTTCTCCTTCATATACTCGCGCGCAGTCGGAGCAAGTCCTATTATGACATCCGCAACAATATTCGCCGCAACGACCTCATATTTATGCTGAGAAAGCACCTCTTTCACCTTGGGGTCCGACACAACATTGCCGCTGATAACAGTATATACTCTCCTGTCAATATCATTCATAGCGGCGTTCTCATACGCCGTATCAATACAGTTCGGGTCAATATCTACCGCGAATGCCTCCTTTGCTCCCAGAAGCAGCGATACGACCGAAAGTATTCCGCTTCCGCAGCCCAGATCCAGCATTCTGCAGCCCGGTGTGACATATTTTTCAAGCTGCTCCAGACAAAGCTGTGTTGTCTGATGTGAGCCGGTTCCGAAGCTCATACCCGGATTTATATTGAATATTATTCTGTCCGTAGGCTCCTTAAGCTCCTCCCATTCGGGCTTGATGAGCAGCTTTTGTCCGATTTTGAGCGGGTGAAAATACTGCTTCCAGACATTTGCCCAGTCCTCTGTCTTTGTACCCTCGATTTCTACATCAAGTCTGCCGAAGATATTATCCCCATTCATTTCGTTAAGCTCCGCCATTGAGCCGCGGATTCCGGTCAGAAGCTCATGCCCGGAAATATCATCACTCACATAAGCTATAACCCTTGTTTCGCCCTCCATGCGCTTAACGAGAGCATCATCGACATAGTCCCAGTAATCCTTTGTTTCCTCCAGAAAATCCTTGAACTCCGTCTCGTCCTCTATTTCAAGTCCGGTTATACCAAGCTGCATCAGTCTGCCGCTTACCGGCTCTATACCTTCTGTTGTTGTGTAAACCGTTACCTTTATCCAGTCCATACCGTACCTCTTGCATCAATAATCAAGGAAATCCTTAAGCTTCTTTGAGCGGCTCGGATGTCTCAGCTTGCGCAGAGCCTTTGCTTCAATCTGTCTTATACGCTCACGCGTAACCTTGAACTCGCGCCCCACCTCTTCAAGAGTATGCGGCGTTCCGTCAATAAGACCGAAGCGAAGCTGCAGTACCTTTGATTCGCGCTTTGTAAGCGTCTGCAGTACATCGTCAAGCTGCTCCTTTAAAAGCACATAGCTTGCGCTGTCGTCCGGCGCCGGAGCATCGTCATCCTTAATAAAGTCGCCTAAGTGGCTGTCCTCCTCCTCACCTATAGGCGTTTCAAGAGATACAGGCTCCTGCGAAATTTTTGAAATCTCTCGCACCTTCTCAACCGACATATTAAGCCCCTTTGCAAGCTCCTCATGCGACGGCTCGCGTCCCAGCTCCTGAACAAGCTGACGCTGAACACGCACAAGCTTGTTGATCGTCTCTACCATATGAACAGGGATTCTTATTGTTCTCGCCTGATCGGCAATTGCTCTTGTAATAGCCTGTCTTATCCACCATGTCGCATAGGTCGAGAACTTGTAGCCCTTAGTATAGTCAAATTTATCAACCGCGCGGATAAGACCCAGATTACCCTCCTGAATAAGATCAAGGAAAAGCATGCCGCGTCCCACATATCTCTTTGCAATACTTACAACAAGACGCAGATTTGCCTCGGCAAGCTTTTTCTTAGCCTCCTCGTCTCCCTCTGACATTCTCTTTGCAAGCGCGGTTTCCTCCTCCGCTGTGAGAAGATTAACCTTACCTATCTCCTTAAGGTACATCTTAACATGGTCGTCTATGTTAATGCCTTCAGGAACCGATAGATCCTCCAATTCCTCCTTGGTGACCTCGATTTCCTCCATCTCCTTGAACTCTTCAACAAGCTCCACCTTCTCACTCTCAAATCTGTCATAGGTCTTTTCCATTTCCTCTGCTGTGACCTCAAATTCTTCAAGAGCATCCGCGATTTCCTTATATGTGAGATAGCCGCGCTTTTTTCCGCGCTCAAGAAGCTCACGCTTTACGGCGCGCTTCTTTTCAACTATTTCCTTATGCTCCTCTGACGCAGCATTTGAAAGCTCTTTTTCTGTACTCATAGTATTCCTCCATGTTAAATATTCGACATCCACCGATTGCGGTCCGCATGCAGCTGTTTTTCCAGCTTCATCAGCTCGTTTATTTTTACCGGATCAGTTTCAGCTTTTTTCATTGCTTCGAGTTTGTTTTTCTTCACTGTATATATAAGCTCATACAATGTTCTGTCGTTATCACTGTATTCCTCTCTGTTAAAAAACACAGCAGCAGCCATATCCGCCGCATCGTTATCGCCTGAAAATTCATTTGTGATTGCTCCGGGGTCCGGTTCCTCGCCTTTTACGGCATATTCATGAATGCGCTTTGCGAGGGTTTTATATACCTCATTTGAAAATTCTTCAGGCTCCATGATCTTAAATGCCATAAGACATAACCGCTTATTCTGCGCCATAAGCGAAAGTATTCGTTTTTCCGCTTCAAGCGCGGCGCTGCTGACACGCTCCTCGGGATTTTTTTCTCTGTTTATTCTGGCAGCCTCCCTGCGCTTATGCTCCTCCATGGTTCTTGCAGGTGAGGGACGTCTGCTTCTTGCCCTGCTCCTATATTCATTGCATTTGCCTGCTATGGACTGCTCGGATATACCTGTATCCGATGCTGTTTTTTTTATGTATGCTTCAACCTCCACGGGATTTGATATTCCTGCAAGGATTTTTGCTGTTTCCTCAACAAAACGGATTTTACCGTCTGTATCTGTCAGATCATATTGCTTTTTCACAAGCGATATTTTAAACTCGGTTGACGGCACCGCCTTTTCAATCGCCTTTTTAAAGCCCGAAACACCGTACTTTGAAATGTATTCGTCCGGGTCCTTTGCTCCGGTTATGCGGATAACCCTTGATTTACCTCCTGCGCCCGCAATTATGTCTATCGCTTTCAGCGCCGCCTTGGTTCCCGCCTCGTCCATATCATAGCAGATAAGAACCTCCTCACCGTATCGCAGAAGGAGCTTTGCCTGCTGCTCTGTTATCGCGGTGCCGAGAGTCGCTACACAGTTGGATATTCCCGCCTGATGTACGGTTATGACATCCATATAGCCCTCACAGAGAATAATATTTTTCTCCTTTGAGTTTTTTGCAAGATTAAGCGCGAAAAGATTACTTCCCTTGTCGAAAACAAGCGTTTGTGGCGAATTAAGATACTTTGCAAGCTTGAATCCGCCCGGCAGCTCATTACTGCCCAGAACGCGGCCGCCAAAGCCTATCACCTTGCCGCGCACATTTATAATAGGAAACATCACGCGGTTACGGTACTTGTCCACCGGATTGCCATTGCGTTCAACCGCCAGACCCGCTTCAAGTATCTGCTTATCATTATACCCTTTTTTCCTGAGAAAATTGAGAAGCGAATCATTTGAATCCGGCGCGTATCCGAGACCAAATTTTATAATTGTCTTTTTGGTAAGCTTTCTTGACGCAAAATATCCTCTCGCGTTTCTGCCTATATTGGCATCCATAAGGCAGTCGTAGAAAAACCGCGCGGCAAGCTTGTTCATCTCAATCATGCTTTCTTTTTTCTGCGTGAGCGCATCGGACTGCCTCATGCCGTTTTCGGGAATCGTTATTCCCGCACGCTCGGCAAGCTGGCGCATTGCATCCTGATAATCAAGCCCCTCAAGGCGCATAACAAGCTGAACAAAGTTCCCGCTCGCGCCGCAACCGAAGCAGTGAAAAAGCTGTTTTTCGCGGTCAATATGAAAGGAGGGAGTTTTTTCATTATGAAACGGACAACATGCCATATATCCTCTTCCGCTTCTCTTCAATGTCATAAATGATGACGCATAATCTACAATATCATTAGCCATACAGATTTCACTGAAAAGCTCATCAGAAACAAACGGCATGCTTCACCCCTCCCAATAAATCTTGTAATTCCAATATATTATTAACATAATATACAAATTTATACATTAACTTAAGTCCCATACATATTATATTTACCGCAAATCTGAAAAATCAAACAAAAAATTTAATCTTTTTTCCGTCGGTTTAATATTTCGACGGCTAAACTCGATTTCCCTTTTTTCAATTTTATTTTTGTAATTTATTGATAGTAATATTCATTATTCTTTTTAGGGGTTTTGTTGAATTTGACCCACAAAAAGGGACCGCATGCCGCAGTCCCTTGATCGCCTGTTATTTTTTACTTGCTTTCACACACAATTACTCTGATTCGTCCGCCGTTTTCTTCGGTCTTATCATAGTAGCATGTATATGAATAGTCTCCGTTGATCGCATCATTAAGTGACATCTCAAGATAACCAAGCCCTGACAGCTTATTAAATACCTTTACCTTATCGGATAAGAGATATTCATTGCTGCCTATTACAGCTTTCACCTGAGTAAGCTCGCTTACGGTCCCGCTGTAGCTCTTAAGGCTTACCGCATAGGTGGCAGTACTGCTGCTTGCCGCAAACTGTACCGGTATTCCGGCTGTCAGGCTGAAGCGTGAAGCAGAATATGTTGCGTTATCGGACAGGATCGAATATGTCTTATATGTGGCATCTTCGCCTGCGCTCTGTGTTGAGGATGACATTACCATACCGTACTGATACATATCACCTGTTACATTCTGGAGAATCAGCTCCGAAACCGCTCCGCTTGTATTTGTCGCATAATATACAACATTGCTGCTGCTGAGAGTGATACCGTCTATTCTCTGAATATATGTCTTTGTGTATGCCGTAGTATCTGAGCCTGCAATTTTGGATATATCAAGTATCTTGACATCGCTTGCCACAGCCTTGCTGCCTATCTGCATCTTTGCATAGCTCACATATCCGCTGAGCGAGGTGTTTGACGTCAGAGCGTTTATTGTTGCATAACCGTTCACAACAGACGCTCTTACCACCTTATTGACATTACTGCTCTTGTCATATTCTGTAGGATATTTATAGCTTGTGCCGTCCGGCGTCACAATATTTACATAGTAGCTCGTGTAAGTGGTTCCGTCAGGATTATTAAAGGTGTCTTTACCCGATGCCGTAACATATCCGACGACAGAGTCTGTTGATGCGGCAGTGTTTGTAACAACACCTGCAACCTGCAGTCCGTCCTTGCCCATAAGGAGTGTAATTGTATCGCCGTAGTTGAGAGAACCGCTTGACGAGAGGTCATTGAACGCTTCAACGCCTTCAACCTGATATGTTACACCAGATACGGTTACGCTCTGAGGCGAATCCTTTGAAGGACTTGCGCTTTCATAAACACCCGTCACCTTCTTGCTGTACGCGAGAACCATATTGAGCGCGCTGCTGTAATATACAATATCATTTGTCATAATATCGGATGCGCTTGCCTTTGTACCGTCACGCATAATCTTTGTTGATGAATCGGCGGCAAAGCGGTTTATCCAGCTGGAGGATGTGACCTTTATAGGTCCGTCCATGCTGCCCTTACTGTAATTTATATAATCAACCTCACCGTTATCCTTATAACGTATGCGTATTGTATCGCCCATCTCCATCTGTGAACGGAGCGAGCCGTATGTATACGCTGTTGAGTTCATATAGCAGGTCGTTGTATCACTGATTGTGAACTGCCTGATATTTGTATTATTTCCGTCGGGATAAGCAAGGATCGCGTCATTAAGCGTTGAATAAATTACATACTTATCTGATGCATATGAGCTGTCAGGAGAGAATGCCACATAATACTTTCCGTCCTTTATAACCATATCTCCTCTGCAGCCAACAAAGCCGTCATCAAAATAATCATCCTTGATCCTGTACTTACCGCTTGTTGTAGAAATTTCGTCTGAAGCAAGCGTTGCATCATCAGCCTGCGATGCGATAATTGTTACATCGGAAAGAATAGTACAGTTGTGCACGCTTATCAGGTCATTTGTTGAAGCCTTCATGCTTGTGTCAAGAGTGTTGCACACAAGATGCGCAACCTGACGTCTTGTGAGAGGTTCTCCAATATCCGCATACATATTCTCCGTCATTTCAAGGTTGTTCGCCATACCTACCTGACCGTACGGATATGATGCGCCGAAATCACTGCTCTCATAGCCGAGAACTCGGAGCATCATTGTTATCGCTTCCTCATAAGTAACTGTACCGTCCGGTCGGAAGGTTCCGTCTATATATCCGTTAACAATACCTGCCGATACCGCAGCCTGAATATACGGAGCGCCCCAGAATGTGCTGCCCACGTCCGAAAACGGTGAAAACTTCATGCCTATGGCAACGGTATTCTTACTGCTTGACGCGGCAACTGCAATCTTTGTCATTTCCGCTCTTGTTACATACGAATCAAGATTAAAATTTCCGTTATCATCACCTACCATAATATCAAGCGCGGACAGAAGTGACATCATCTCTGTATCCGACTGCCACGACGAGCTTGCGGCGGAAGCCGTAAACGGAACGGCAGTAACTGCCGATACAGCCATTGCGGCGGTCAGCAGAGCCGAAATTATTTTTTTCATGTTCTATATACTCCTTTTCAGTTAATTTACAGTTCAGCTATAGGGTCTGTTACTGCGCGGTATTATACGATTGAACGAAACTATTTCCTATCAGAGCCGCGCAGTTCTCTTTACTTTATCGGGATAGGTGAACTGTAACCAATTAATCACTTCTCAGCGCGTCTATCGGGTTCAGCTTCGCCGCTTTTCTCGCAGGAAGGAAACCAAATACTATACCAATTCCCACCGAAACCCCGAACGATAGTCCGATCGCGCCCGCTGACGGCGCAACGCTCATGCCCAGAGCCTTTCCCGCAAGCATCGACACCATACAGCCCAATATAATTCCGATCACGCCTCCTATACAGCTTACAACGCCGGATTCCATAACGAACTGCGTCATAATATGCTTATGCTTTGCTCCGAGTGATTTTCTTATACCGATCTCTCTTGTTCTCTCGCTGACGGATACAAGCATGATATTCATGATTCCGATACCGCCGACAAGCAGTGAAATTCCGGCTATTGCAACGAGTACAAGCTTCATCTTGTCAAGCATTTCCGTCATTGTTTCGATCAGGGACTTCATCGACGATACCGTATAGTAATCCTCATCGCCCATTTTTTCAAGAAGGAAGCTTTCAACCAATGTCTTTGCCCGGTCAACATGATCCTCGTCGACCGCGTCGACCACATATTGATTTACCTTGTTTGTATAGCTCATTTCAAGTGCCGCCGTATAAGGTATATATACTATATCATCCGAGGAGGACTGAGAGGAATCCTCTTTCTCCTCAAGGACTCCTATAACGGTAAACGGTATACCGTTGATTTTAAGCTTTTTGCCGACTGCGTCCTCACAGGTGCCAAAAAGCTCCAAAGCCTGATATGTACCTAAAACCGCAGCCTTTGTCGTATTTTCACAATCTGCATAGCTTATAAAGCGTCCGAAGCTCATATTCAGCCTCTGAATGCTCATATATTCCTCAGATACACCGTTGCATGAGCCTGTTATCGCGTCATCACCTGTCATATCAGCGGTTTTAAGCTGACCGGAAACAGTCGCTTTCGGCGAAAGACCGGTAAGCAGCTCCGAATTTTCTTCAACAAACTCATAAAACTCCTCCGGCTTTACCTCAAGTATTGAACGCGGTGTGATATTTGCCGTAATCGAGGTCATGCCCATGTCGTCAAACATGGATGTCACCTCGCCTGTCAGACCGTTCATTACCGACACAAGAATGATAACCGCCGCGATACCTATTATAATTCCAAGCATTGTGAGAAGAGAACGTACCTTATTGCTTATAATACTCGAAAGAGCCATTGTAAAGCTTTTTCCAAGACCCATTAATCGTCACCCTCCTCACGGCCCGCAGCCATCTGACTGGCAACTATCTTATCACCCGCAACAGGTCCGTCATATACTATTCTTCCGTCTGTTACCCTTATAATTCTTGACGCTCTCGCTGCAATCGAGTTATCATGCGTGATAAGAATTATTGTGTTGCCTTCGCGGTTAAGCTGCTGCAGAAACAGCATAACGTCACGACCTGTTTTTGAATCGAGCGCGCCGGTCGGCTCATCGGCAAGTATTACAGACGGATTGCCCGCAAGCGCGCGCGCAATCGAAACTCTCTGCTGCTGACCGCCGGAAAGCTGCGCGGGCAGGTTTTTTGCCTTTGAATCAAGCCCTACACGCTTTAAAGCGAGCATTGCGCGTTTTCGCTGCTCCTTTTCGCTAAGCCCCGCATAAAGCAGAGGAAGCTGAACATTTTCTATCACCGTAAGCTTGGGGATAAGATTGTACTGCTGGAATATAAATCCGAGCATTTTATTTCTTACGTCCGCAAGCTCATCCTCGCTGTAATTCGTAATATTTCTTCCGTTTAATTTATAGGTACCGCTTGTTGGCACGTCAAGGCAGCCTATTATATTCATACAGGTTGATTTACCCGAGCCTGACGAGCCTACAATAGCCACAAACTCGCCTCGGTCGATTGTAAGGGAAATGCCGTCAAGGGCATGAACATCGGTTTCACCCATATGATATATCTTATAAATATCCTTGAGCTCTACTAAATGAGGCATAAATCACACCTCCTCAGCGCATGCCGCCGCCACCGCCATAGCCGCCTCCGCCGCCGCGGTTACCGCTACCGTAGCCTCCTCCCGGAGGGCCGCCCATGCCGCCCATGCCGCCGGGCATCTGCTGTTGCTGCTGAGACTCTGCGGCGCCTTCGGCTTCAACACCTGAGGCTTTGGCAGCGCCGCAGACCTCCTGACCTTCCTCAAGACCTTCTTTGATCTCCGTATATATACCGTCCGTTGCTCCGGTTGTTACAGATACGCTGTAATAGCCCTCCGGAGCCTTATCCTTTTCGTCCGTCTTGTCGCCCTTTATATAAACGCGGTTTCCTCTCTGGAGCGCTTCAGACGGAACTGCCAATACATTCTCCGCGCTTTCAACCTCAATCACGCAGTTAACATTCATGCCCGGCAGAAGCTCTCCGTATTCCGTAAGGGTTATATCCACGGGATAGGTTGTTACGCCGTTTTCGGACGTGCCGTTAATACCTACCTTGGTTACCTCGCCGGTAAACTCACCGCTTACCGCGTCCGCCGTTATGCTTACGCTCTGTCCCACCTTAATATCCTGAATATCCGACTCGTCAATGGAAAGCTGTATTTTAAGCACCGACATATCGTAAATAATCGCCATAGGCTCTGACGAGCTGTTTGAATTTTGCTCCAGCTTATCTCCGGCTTTGTTATTCTTTGTAATAATTGTACCGTCAATAGGCGCCGTTATTGAATAATCATCCAGTGTATCCTGCGCATCCTCAAGAGAAATCCTCGCATTGTCAAGCGAGATTTCGGCAGACTTTATTGACGAATCAAGCGAATATGTATCATTGTCAATTACAAGCTGCTCCAGCTTTGTATACGCGTCATTAAGATCTATCTGCGATGTCTTTACCGAGCTTTGAGCGCTTGCGAGAGCATTCGTAACAGAATCCGAGGTGAGATGTCCTATTACCTGACCGGCTGTAATGTGATCATTTGCCTGTAACCACAGATCACTGATTCTGCCGTTAACCTTTGCTGTAATATATCCGTCCTCATAATTCTCCAGAGTTCCGAGATCGCTGCATGCCACTCCGTTAACAGTGGCAGACGCCGATTCTCCCGCCTTAAGACCGCCAGGATTGCTGATTACAATTATAACATATTTTACA
>JBJEIW010000140.1:0-10600 GCA_051877435.1 Candidatus Ornithomonoglobus sp. | reverse complement strand
CGGAGGTAAAAATGTACGACATCAAGACAACAGCTTGCTTTACAGGACACAGAGAAGAAAAGCTTAACATTGAAGCTGATACAGTAAAAATGCTTTTGCGGAAAGAAATTGAACAAGCCATATCTGACGGGTTTAATACATATCTTTCCGGTATGGCACCCGGTGTTGATGTGTGGGCAGCGGAAATCGTGCTGGAGATGAAAGAAAAAAATCCTGATGTTCATCTTGTCTGTGCTCTGCCCTTTGAAGGTTTTGATAAGAAACGCAGCAGCAAGGAGAAAGAACAGTATTACAGTATAATGGAAATGGCAGATAAGGTTGAGGTTATATGCAGTCATTACAGCCGAAGCTGTTTTCAGCTGAGAAATAAATGGATGGTAGACAATTCATCACTTGTGATCGCAGTATACAACGGAGAGAAAGGAGGTACAAGAAATACAATCAAATATGCCGAGCGGTGCGGAAAGAAAATTTGCAATGTACTCATCTGAAAAATTTATGGGAAGTATAAAAAAGCGGGAATAGCGGTACCGATAATTGTGAGAAAAGCCGCAGAGGGCAAGTATGAGATAATATCGGGACACAGGCAACGATATTGCTGGTAGACTACAATCTGCAACGAGAAAAGGTGCTGCCGAGAGTGTGCGCATATACATATAAAATGAAGTTAATATTGAATATTAATAGTTGATTTTGTAATTGACAGAAAAAATGGTAAAAAGTATACTAAACATATAACATAGTATGAATTATAAATCAGATTTTAAAACAAGAGGAAAGAAAAATGAGCAAATCTATAAAAATAAAACGAATTGTGAAAGAAAAGGATGTTATCAATTCAGCGTGTTTACTCAATGACAAAGTAATGCAAGCGTTATTTAATATGTCAAACTGCGCATTAATAAGAGACAGAGGATATGTTCTTTTAGATTTCGGCAAAGAACTGAGCGGCGGAATTGCTATTGTCACTCAGAATGTGAGCAATGAAAATGCAAAGTACAGAATTGTATTCGGGGAAAGTGTTTCCGAAGCATTAAGTAAACCGGGTGAGAAAAATTCGGGAAATTTTCATTCTATCAGGGATATGACTGTTGATGCGGTTTTTATGAGTACACAAACCTTTGGCGAAACAGGCTTCAGATTTGTGAAAATTGAAGCTGTAGGAGGAGACGTTACCGTAGGAACGGTAAAGGCAGTGCCGAATATCAGAGAGCTTGAATATAAAGGTTCATTCAGATGCAATGATGAGCTTTTAAATAAAATATGGGAAACCGGGGCATACACGGTTCATCTTAATATGCATGAATATTTGTGGGACGGAATAAAGAGAGACAGACTCGTGTGGAGCGGGGATATGCATCCGTCGGCTTCAACTGTATACGCCGTGTTCGGTGATGATGTCTGTGTAAAGAACAGTCTGGATTTGATAAAACAAGAAACACCGTGCGGTGGATGGATGAACGGAATACCTACTTACAGTCTTTGGTGGATAATCAATCAGCATGACAGATATATGCGTTTGGGAGATTTGAATTATCTTAAAGAGCAGCAGGCTTTTATGATTGAGCTTGCAGATTTGGTTATTAAATGGATTGACGGGGATTTCAGCGGTAAGGATAAGGACAATTTGTTTGTTGATTGGAGCAGTGCTGGTCAGAGCTGTGAGATAGAAGGTGTTAAATCAATTGCGTGCATTGCATTAAAATGCTTAAAAAAGCTTTTTGGAATACTTAATGAAAGAGAGTATGCGGATAAGTGTTCAAAATATTATGAGCTTTTACTGGAACAGAAAGCGGCAGATGATATTGAGCTTAATAATCGAATTGCCGCATTGACTGTCATTTCTGGAAGAAATTCCGAGAAAGCAACGGAAAAGCTGTTGAGCACAACAGAAAATGAAATGTCGTGCTTTATGGGTTATTATATTTTGAACGCACTTGCAGGTGTCGGAAGGTGTGATACGGCTCTTGACCTTATAAGAAAGTACTGGGGGAAAATGCTTGAACTCGGAGCAACCTCGTTTTGGGAGGAGTTTAAAACGGAATGGGCAAAAAATGCTTCAAGAATTGACGAACCTCTGCAAGAGGGAAGGGATGATATTCACGGCGATTTTGGGGAGCATTGCTACAAGCAGTATCGGCTGAGCCTGTGCCATGGCTGGGCGGGCGGGCCTACCGCGTTTTTGTCGGAGAGAATAGGCGGCATAGAGATACTTGAACCCGGCTGCAGGAAACTCAGAATAGTTCCCGATATGGGAAATCTGCAATGGATTGATATAAAGTATCCGACACCGTACGGAATTGTCAGGATACAGAGCCGCAAAGAAAACGGGCAGATAAAAACAAAAATAACTGTGCCGGACGGAATAGAAATCGCAGAGTGAGATCAGCAGACAAATCATTATAAGCTTATTGCTGCCAAAAGCTCGGTGTTTATTAAAAAGCTGATTTTGGTAACTAATCGTTGATTTTGTGATTGACTCAAATTTGTGCAAATGATATACTAATTACAACAAAAAACGCTTTAAATATATTTAAAATGCAAAAAGAAAGGAAATACATGTATGATAGTTAATATTATACAAAGACCTGAGCTCACGGATACATATGCTTTGCAAAGGCAGATATCCATAGATTTGGGACTTAAGGTGACGCTTGCGGCGCGTGCGGTGAACCTTGACAATCCGGAGCTTGTACAAATGATAAAGAGGGACAGCGAAAAGTACGGATATGAGGTCATGCTGTGGCTCGATGACGATGATGTTCTTTTTACATGGCTTAAGAGCATAGAAGAAAAAAAGGAGTATGTGCGCAAAACCTTTGATAAGTTTAAAGCGCGCTTCGGTTATATGCCTAAGACTGCGGGACATTATATTCTCGGAAGTGATTACATTAAAATAATAAAGGATTACTGCCCGGAGGTCACAACGGTTATAGCAGGATGCTTTGAAGAGGGAGTAAACGTATTTCACGGCTGCAATAACTCATGGTATCTCTTCTCGGAGGGAATGTCATGGACAGCGTGGTATCCGTCGAAGACGCATTCTCTGCGCCCGGCGTGCAGTGAGGAGGATTGGTCGGGAGTTGTTGCCGTACCGCATCTGAGCCGTGATTTGGTTCAGGCATACGAGGGCAGGGATGACTTTTTTGCAAGTCACCCGGCGAATGTTCAAAGAGGTTTAGGCAATGAGGGCATGATGCATGTATACGACTATAATCTGATTGACCAGTATCGTATGCAGGAGGATTTCAATGACTTTCAGTCCAATTACCATATACATGTATCCTCGGCATGGCTCAGCAATGACACTAATCTGATAGACAGTGACGAAATTACACAGGCGATTTACAGGGAAACGCTTGAATATATTGCAAAGCTGAGTGCGGAGGGCAAGGTTCAGTGTATGACCATGAGCGAGTATGGTGATTACTACCGCAGAAATGTTCCCATAGGAGGACAAACCGTCGGAGTGGGCAAGGATATGCTTTACGACTCGGGCAAGCACTATTTCTGGCTGATGAGCAACGGTTATCGTGTGCTTGCCGATGCGTTCCAGGGCGGTTCAATCGGCGATTTAAGACCTTATGCCGGAAAATATGAAGCGTTTACGGGACTTGACGCAGCAAGGCCTTTGATAAACACATATCCGTATATAATCCAGTCGCAGCTGCGCACGGGAGTGCGGCATCATTACGGCGACGGCTCAAGGACAACGCTTTTGGTTACACACGGTGGCGAAACACTCGATATGTGCTTTTATCCGACGAAAATTCTTGATATAAATAGAACCGGAAACTCAACAGTTCTGAAGCTGACTCCTGTTACGATGAAATTCAAGGATGGATATACGATAAAAATTCAGACGGTATATAATTTTGAATCCGATGATATAGAAATCGAAAGACATATTCTTGAAAAGACAGATGGCGAGTGCGAGCTTTGCGAATATGTAAAGGGCAGCTACGGATTTACGGAATACCCGGAGGAAATGAGGGGAATTAAATTCGGCGTCGATGACAAGTCGGAGGATTATTTATATAAAAAGCGTGCGGTAAGCGTTAAGGGCGGCAAATGTGCATATGCGGAAATTCCGCAGATAACAACACGCGTTGAGCTGTGCGCAGACAATACGGAGTCGGCAGAGGCTGTGGAAGGCGAGCTGTTTGTTCCGTATTATACGCTTATGCTGCACCGTAAAATTAACGGAACGGAGGTTACAAAGGCATGGCTGAGGCTGAAAAAGATGTAATTTACAAATGTCCCTGCTGTTTTAACAGGTTCATTGATGTGGTAATCGACAAGGATGAGGACGGAGTTTACCGTTGCATGAAATGCGGCTTTAACGGAACAGCCGGTGACGTAAAGTCTGCATATGCAGTCTTCAAAAAGCGTTATAAGCTTATGGGAACACGTATTGATCTTGATATGCAGAGAAGGAGGTAAGTACATTGAAAAGACAAACGCTTGAAAAAAAGGCAGACGTATGCGGTGGCAGGATGAAAAGCGGCAGATTAAAGCAGCAGCTTGAACTGCAGTCTATGATAATTCCGGGATTTGTGCTGATTTTTATTTTTGCCTATATTCCTCTTTTCGGCATTGTGGTTGCGTTTAAGGATTACAATCTGTACAGCGGAATTATGGCGAGCCCGTGGGTGGGACTCAAGCACTTCCAAGCCTTTTTCAGCGACAGAAACTTTATACTGATAATGCGCAATACGCTTGTTATCAGTGTTCTGAAGCTGATTTTCGGGTTTCCGGCTCCGATTATATTGGCGGTCCTGCTCAACGAGGTAGCCAATATAAGAAACAGAAGAGTATTTCAGACGATTACATATATGCCGCATTTCATATCATGGGTTGTTGTTGCCGGAATGCTGACAACGCTGCTATCAATGGACGGAGGAACGGTAAATTCGATATTGATGTCTCTGGGATTTATTGATGAGCCGATAAACTTTTTATCAAATCCGAATTATTTCTGGACAATACTTGTATCGGCAAATGTATGGAAAAGCACCGGATTTAATGCGATAATATTCATGGCAGCTATAAGCGGTATAAGTCCCGATCTTTATGAGGCTGCGGCACTGGACGGGGCTTCGCATTTCAGACAAATTTTTGCCATTACTCTGCCATGCATTATGACACAGATAGTAATTGTGCTTATTCTGAATGTATCAAATATTCTGAACGCCGGTTTTGATGACATACTGCTGCTTACCAATAACGGCGAGAACAGAATACTTATGTCTGTTGCCGATGTTGTAGATACATATGTGTACAGAGTAGGTATAAAGGCACAACGTTTCTCGTTTGCAACAGCGGCAGGCGTATTTAAGTCAGTTGTCAATATACTGATGCTGTTGGCGGCAAACGGAATTTCAAGAAAGTTAGGAGATGTAAGCTTATGGTAAAGGGTAAGAGTATTTCCAACCTGTCTCTTTCAATAACAGCATATGTTGTACTGCTGTTGATGAGTGTTATTATGATTTATCCGTTTTGGAATCTTATAGTAATTTCATTTAATGATGGTCTTGATTCGCTCAAAGGAGGTCTTACGATATGGCCGAGAATATTTACAATTGAAAATTATACATATGTTTTTAAGGATTCGCGGCTTATCAATGCATTTAAGATCAGTGTTCTTCGTACTGTTGTGGTCACGGTTGGCTCAACGATTGTTACGAGCATGTTTGCATATGCGGTATCAAGGCAGCAGCTTAAATTCCGTAAAACGTATATGAAAATATGTACATTGACAATGTATGTAAGCGCCGGACTTATACCGAGCTTCTTGCTCATACAGAAATTACACTTGGTAGATACCTTTTGGGTTTATGTTTTTCCGGTGCTGTTTAACGCATATAACATGATAATTTTCCGTTCATTTTTTGATACCTTACCGGACGGACTGCTGGAAGCGGCAAAGGTGGACGGTGCAGGAGAGTACAGAACATTTTTTTCGATAGTTTTGCCTGTTTCAAAGCCTGTTATTGCAACGCTTGCACTGTTTACCGCAGTTACACAGTGGAATGATTGGTTTGTGGGCGCGATTTACATAAAAGATACGTCGCTTGTGCCGCTGCCTACATTACTGCGTCAGATAATCAATACAAACGCAATGTCACAGCTTATGGCTCAGATGGGAGGAACCGCATCGGAAAATCTGGCTCAGTCAAATGTAAGCACGCGTTCGCTCTCGGCGGCAACAATAATTGTATCCACAGTACCGATTATTGCGGTATATCCGTTCCTGCAGAAGTATTTTGCAAGCGGAGTTATGCTCGGTGCGGTAAAGGGATAATAAACTCACAGTCATAAATAAAAATAAATCAATATATTTTCAGAAAGGAAAACGCTATGAAAAAGTTAAAGAAATTGACTGCACTTATGTGTGCGTTATTGGTGGCATTTGGTGCAGCTGCTTGTCAAACGGCAGAGAAAGAGGCTGAAGAGCCGAAAACAGGGGATTTTGTGCTGGGTGAGGATGAGTTGGAATTCACATGGTATCGTAATTATGATTCCGCTGCGGCAACCCCGTGGGAGGATTTGGGACCGATTGCCGATTGGATTTATGAAAATCTGAAGGTCAAGATTAATTTTCAGGATCCGGGCGGTTCTGCCGCAGAAAAGCTGGCAGTCATGATTGTGTCCGATGAATTTCCGGATCTCATTGAGATGGACAAGGGACAGGATGCGAACAATCTGATTGAATCCGGAAAGGTCGTTCCGCTCAACAGCTTTACCGATAAATATTCAAACATATACAATGACTATAAGGATAACGGAGTAATAAATCTTTTGACATCAAATGATGACAAATGGTATCAAATACCCAACTGGGCAAATTCATCGGGTAATCCTAACGGAAACGACGGATGGTTCCTGAATAAAAAGATATACGAGGAGATGGGCAGTCCGGCGATTGAAACCTTTGATGATTTGTATGCGTATCTCAAGGATGTAAAGAGTAAATATCCGGATATAATTCCGTATGATTCCGGTGATGAGTTTACGGCAGAAGAAATGGTATTTGCCGGAATGCTGGAGGATAACTCAACTGAATATATTGATAATATGTCATACCCGAAGGACGGAAAGCTGGAGCTTGTGTTTAAAAATCCGGCCTACCGCGATACAATGGTTTATCTGAACAAGCTGTTCAACGACAAGCTTATATCACAGGATGCATTTACCGAGACGTATGACCAGGCAATGGAAAAATGGAGTAACGGTTCAGCTGCGGTAATGACTGGAAATATAAATGAACCGGCGAAAGCAAGACTCAATCTCCTGCCGCAAGGAAATGACTGGCTTGCAATAAAGCCTGTTCATAAAAAGGGACTTGATCAGAGCAAAATCATGGTTGAAACCTACAACACTGTCGGCTGGAATGTCTTTATGATATCAAAGGATGCAAAGAATGCCGAGGGAATATATGCCTTTTTGGATTATCTGTATTCGCCGGAAGGACAGGCGCTTTTGGCGTACGGACCTAAGGGATTATATTATGATGATTTTGATGAAAATGGATTCCCTAAGCTTAATCAATCATATTTTGATAAATCTCCGGCAGATATAAATGCCGAGCTTAAAACCTTCCCGGTTCCGTTCGGTAATACATCATATATCGATTCCTGCGCGCTTAATGTATATGAACAGACAGCGCCGGACAAGCGGGATTGGACAAAGACACAGCAGAAGGATATAATGTGGAAAAGTTCAAAAAATGTAACCGAATTTGTAAACCTTATACCGTCAAAGACTACAGACGAGGGTATTATATATCAAACCCTGAGCGATATATATAAAGATTACAGAGCAAAGATGATTTTTGCAAAGAATGAAGCGGAAGTGAATGAGCTCCTTGACAGTCTTATAAGCGAGTGCGAGGCTGCGGGTGCAGATCAGCTTATTGCGTATCAGCAGGAGGTATGGGAATCCAATAAAGAAAAGCTTGGTAAATAAATCCTGCAGCCGTAAGCTTGCCAAGCAAAGGCTGCACTGATATAATAATAGCATATATTTAAACAGAGGGAGTGAGAGGCTTGAAGAACAGTTATTCAAGAAAAATTATGCTATCATTTATCGGGATAGGGCTAAGCATTGAGATTATATCCGGCGGAGTGTTTTACAGCATGAGTAAGAAAACGATTGCTGAAAAACACTCGCTGATAATTTCCGATTATACTAATCAGACGCTGCATTATGTGAACAAGCAGATGGAAAAAGCTCAGGAGGTCGTAGATTTGTTAATGTTTGACGATGTGTTTAAATACACACTGCGGCAGGACTATGACAGCTTCGAGGCATATGACATAATGATTAATCAGATTGTGCCGAAATGTCAGAATGTACTTAAAATCTATGATGATTCGATGAGCGTTATGTTGTATGTAAATAATCATACTCTTAACGAGCGTTATTATAAGGATCGCAAAAGCGGTGTGAGTATTTTTTATTCGGATCGGCTGAAAAATGACGAGATACTTGCCCAAATGAGAAGTGAAGGGCAGTATGTTTTGTGGACACAGACAGAGCAGGATAAAAAAGATGATCTTATAAGCATTTACGCGAGACTGATCAATTTCGGAACAATGAGGGAGGACGGCATTTTAATATTCAATGTTGAGATAAGCTCTCTATTCGCAAATAAAGACAATGAAAGCAGTGAGCATATTTTTTTTGAGATTCACGGCAGTGACTTTATTGTGGGAAATGCACCTCCCGATGTAGAAAAAAGCATTAATTACCGTGTGGAGAAGACTCCGCTGTCTCCGAAAGGCTTTGAACTTGTATCATATATTTCTGAGGATTATTATAAACCGCAGATATGGGAAAATATAAAAAGCATATTAATTGTTTTTCTGATAAGCTCTCCGTTTATATTTGTGCTGGGACTTATTTTCAGGCGTTCGCTGTATAGGGACGTAAACCTTATTTTAACGGGAATACAAAAGGTTCAAAGAGGAGAAGAAAATACGCTTCCGGACGGAAAATTTGCTGAATTCAGGCAGATTTCGGACGTGTTAAACGAATATATAAAAAGCGTTGAACAGCTTGTACAGGATGTATATGAAATTGAAATTCAAAAGCAGGATATTGAGTTCTCAATGCTTCAGGCAAAAATAAATCCTCATTTTCTTTATAATATTTTCACGGTAATAAAAGAATTGGCAAATGCGGGCTTTGATGAATCAATAGTCAGAGTTGTTGATAAAACCGCAGCATTCTATCGGCAGATTTTATCCAAGGAAACCGGTGATTATACGCTGAGGGAGGAGTTTGAATGCGTGCGGACATATATGGAGATATTCGATATTATCAAGCAAAAGGATATTATTCTGAAATATGAGGCAGACAGCGAAATTCTTGATGCATATATGCCGCGCTTCCTGCTTCAGCCGATAATTGAAAATTCCATCAAGCACGCGATGGCCGGCACGCCGCTGCTGATTAAAATTTCGGCATGGTGTGACGATGAAAAGCTTGTTATACAGGTAGCCGACAACGGTGTGGGAATGACGGAAGAACAGCTTGAAAACTGTATGAGGTATAAGGAAAGCAGAGGATACGGTATTTACAATATTATAAACCGTTTGCGGCTTAAATATCCGGAGCCTGAATTCGGATTAAAGCTATTCAGCCGTGAGGGTGAGGGCACAACCGCTGTTTTTACTTTGCCGTATACAACAGAGTACCCGGAGGATGATATGTATGAATAAGGTTATGATTTGTGATGATGAGGTATTCATCAGAAATATTCTCGCTCTCAATGTTGAATGGGAAAAATATGATCTTGAGGTCACAACGGTTGTCGGCAATGGTATAGACGGCTATAAAAGCTTTTGCATAAACCCGGTTGATATAATAATTACAGATATAAGGATGCCGCGGATGTCCGGGATTGAAATGTCACGGAGAATACGTGAAATTGATAAGCATGTAGAAATAATCTTCCTTTCAAGTTATGACGAGTTTGAATATGCAAAATCGGCGATAGAAATCGGAGTATGTGATTATGTTCTGAAGCCTATTCAGGATGAGGCTTTTGAAAAGGCAATCTGCCGTGCTGTTTCGAAGCTGAATGAGAAGGACGGAAAACAACCGCATGACGAAAAAACCGGCGCGGAATCAGAGGAAGACGGAGCGCAGTCTCAGATCATAAATGAAGTGAACAAATATATTGAGAGGAATATTAACAAGCGTCTTACCATAAAGGGCGTTGCCGAGGTGTTTCATTACAGTCCGAATTACCTAGGGCATATCTTTTATGAAACAATGGGGATGCATTTCGGTGACTATATAATAAAGTGCAAGATGGAACGGGCAGAAAAGCTTTTGCGGGTTTCTCAAAATCAAATCGGAGAAGTAGCAGCTTCTCTTGGATATGAACATATAACGCACTTTATAAGACACTTTAAAAACTATTGGGGTGTTACACCGAATACATACAGAAATAATGCCATAAACGGTTATAAATCAAAGGAAGGTAATAGCGATGATAAGCATTAAAAAAACTGCTTCGGCAGTGACGGCGGCAATTTTCATTTTGCAGAGCGCGGCAGGCGTGTTTGCGGGATGGGAGCCGGATGTGGAC
>JBJEIW010000139.1:0-2522 GCA_051877435.1 Candidatus Ornithomonoglobus sp. | reverse complement strand
TCAAGCATTTTTACACTTACCTTTCCCGCTTCAAGCAGCTCGCCTATAAATATAGGAATAAGATACTCCGCCTTTAACGGATTTTCCGGTACCTTTTCCTTAAAGAAATCAACAAAGCCTTCCTCAAGCACATCTAAAAATTCCGGTGTGAGTCCCCACATGTTCATTGACACATGTGAATCCGGGTCTACCGCAGCGCCGTTTACCGCGGCGCCGTCTGCGGTTTTTACAATATCTGAGGTTTCAACAACCTCCGTGAGCTTTCCGTTTTCGTCAACCTTGCATATTCCGCGGGTCACGCCGCCGTTTTCGCTCAGTGTGTTCTTTAGGATAAAGCCCGCCATGCAGAAGTCCATCGGCTTGTCAGGCGTATAGTTTACAAGGTAATCGTGTATTTTCACAAACGCTTCCTTGCCGTAGTAATCGTCGGCATTAAGCACCGCGAACGGCTCGTTTATAACGTCCTTTGCCGCAAGCACCGCCTGACCTGTTCCCCACGGCTTTGTTCTGCCATCCGGCACCGTCTGCCCCTGCGGAAGATCGTCTATAGCCTGAAAAGCGTATGCAACCTCAACTCCCAGCTTATCGCATATTTTCTCTATTCTGTTACCGATAATTTCTCTGAAATCCTTCTCAATATCCTTGCGAATTATGAAAACTATCTTATTAAAGCCCGCCTTAATTGCATCATGCACAGAATAATCCATGATAATCTCGCCCGTAGGTCCCACAGGCGCAAGCTGCTTTATGCCGCCGCCGAAGCGTGAGCCTATTCCCGCAGCCATAATGACCAATGCTGTTTTTGCCATAAAATCCTCCTTTTACATATTCCTGTAAATGTGATCTATAACCTTACCTCTTATATTACATTTAATTATACATCATTTTAAGCTGAAATTCAATAGTCTTATGGAATTTACTTTCAAAAATCCTCAGGAATTTCAAGTGTTATATTACCTATTTTACAGCCGCGAAGCTCATCAAGCACCATATTTGCCGCGCGCTCCATATCCACCTCGCCGCCGCTTATGACAAAGCCGCGCCTTCTTCCGATAAGCTCAAGGATTTCATACCCCTCCAGATCCGAAATATCATCCTTAAGCTTGTATCGCGCCGTAACCTCATCTTTGTAATTATCGCGCAGATAATCGCAGAGCGAATACGCTAAAAGCTCCGTGTTCATAATTTCGTCCTTTATCGCGCCGGTGTATGCAAGGCGCTTTGCAAGCTCCTGATCCTCAAACTTCGGCGGAAGTATGCCCGGAGTGTCCAGAAGCTCCGCGTCACCCTTTATTCTGAGCCACTGCTTGCCCTTTGTGACGCCCGGACGGTCGCCCGTTTTTGTGCTCGCCCTTCCCAGAAGCCTGTTTATAAGGCTTGACTTTCCGACATTCGGTATTCCTACCATCATGAGCTTGAGCGTCCTTGTTCTGCCCTTCTCTGCGTCGCGGTCTATTCTTTCCTGTACAAGAGCGCGCGCCTCAGAGAGCACCTTGTTTATACCCATGCCCGTGGTACAGCTTATCGGAATTACTTTTATTCCCCGATCCTTATACCACTCTATCCACTGCTGAGTTCTCTCCCTGTCCGCAAGGTCCGCCTTGTTCATTACCAAAAGACGCGGCTTATTCTTTATTATATCGTCAAAGTTCGGGTTTCTGCCCGAGAACGGGATTCGCGCGTCAAGGATCTCAACAACAACGTCAATCATTTTAAGATTATCCTCTATAAGACGGCGTGTTTTTGCCATGTGTCCCGGATACCACTGTAATGTGTTCTGCATCGTTTTCTCCTTTGAAAAATAAAGGCTGTCAGAAATGACAGCCCATAATATATTTACTTTGTTCTGCCTATTGCGTTGAACGGGAATATTCTCAGCTGTGAATGACCGAGCACCGCTTCAATCTTAACCTCGCCGAGCTGCGATGAACGGCTGTCAAGAGAATGTCCTCTGTTATCTCCCATTACAAAGATACAGTCCTCGTCAACTGTGACAGGATACTCAACAGTCGGATCAATCGAATAGGTCTCTCCGCTGTAATACGGCTCATAGAGTTCTTCGCCGTCCACATAGACCTTACCGTCTATAAGGTCAACTGTCTGACCCTCAGTAGCGATTACGCGTTTTACATAATAAACCTTCTTCACATCCTTCGGAAGCGAAAAGCTCTTTGTAAGCTTCTCAAAGCCGGAAAGCTCCTCCTTGCCATCTTCTGCGGCAAGTCTGTCATAGTATTCCTCGCGCTTATTATAATTACTGTCAAGAATTATTATATCGCCCTGCTTCGGTTCATATCCAAGCTTTGTGACGATAAGTCTGTCGTTATCGTTAAGTGTCGGGTACATACTCAGTCCGTCAACTCTTACCACATCAAAGAACACAAGCTTAATGCACATAGCGATCACAACCGCGATTACTATCGAATATACCCATTCAAAAATCTCTCTGCCAACACTCTTTTTCTTCTCCGTTTTTTTCTCCGGTTCAGAATCAACAGCATTTTCTATATCAATATCATTAT
>JBJEIW010000138.1:0-10928 GCA_051877435.1 Candidatus Ornithomonoglobus sp. | reverse complement strand
TACTCCGACCGTGTTGTTTTTTATACATATTCCGTTCCCCGGCGCGGTCTGTCCGAGAATTGTAAGATTATCCCCTATAATACTCAGCGCGTTTACAAGCTCAATATTTCCCGCAACGTCAAACACTATGATTCTGTCCGACTGCGATACCGCATCGCGCAGAGAGCCCTTGCCGCTGTCATTAAGGTTTGTGACATGATATATCTCAATGTTTTCCGCGCCTCTTGCGCCTGTAGCATACATTCCGCCGCCCTCGGCTCCCGGGAACGCCGCAAGCCGTCCGGTATCACCCGCCGAAACAGGCATCACCGTTCCGCCCGCAAGCAGCGACGCCGCAGTTATTACGCAGCCTATAAATTTTATGCCCCTTTTTCTGTGTTTCATTTCGCATTCCTCCCGCGTATGAATTGATAATATTTATTGTATCATATTTCCTACGGGATTGCAAGAATTTAATTAATAATTTCAATAAGCTTCATAACAAGCGCCGCCGCCTCGGCTCTTGTCGTGAGGTTTTCGGGTCTTATCGTGTTGTCCTCAAAGCCGCTTATAATATTGAGCGCGGCAAGCTTTTTAAAGGAATCCTCCGCCCACAGCGGAATGCTGTCCGCGTCCGCATAGGTAAGCTCCTCCACCTTGTCCTCATCTATTGTTCTGCTCATAATCGCAAACGCCTCCGAACGCTTTATGTTATCCTCCGGCGCAAAATATGATGTAGCTCCGTCATCGTCAGAGCGTCCGTTGATATACCCCAGACTAACCATAGCCTTTACATAGTTTACCGCCCACGGCTGTATATCTCCGCTGTCGGTGAAATCAAGCTCCACCGCGCCGTATTCCCCCGCGTCTATGCCCAGAGCATTGCACATGATTGCCGCAAACTGTATTCTTGTTATATTGCTGTCGGGCTTAAAAAGAAGCTGTCCGTCCTCCTCAAAGCCGTTTATAATTCCGCTGTCCGCCATGCTTTCTATAATATCATGCGCCCAGTGTCCTGAAATATCCGAAAACGTGTCCTTTTCCACAACGTATATCGGTATTTCCTTTGTCATGCCGCCTGCCGTCACCTTCAGCAGAGCGCTTTCGCTGCCGTCGTCCTTAAGCGACACTGTTCCGTCCTCGTCAACGGTTCCTAAGGTCCCCTCAAGCTCCCAGCGGAAAAGGCTCGGATATGCCTCAAGACGCACATCGTTTACATATGCCGCCGCCTCAAGGTCAAAGTTGCGCATGGTGCCCTTTTCCAGATACAGTGCCTCAACTCCGCCGCCGTTTGATTCGTCCGTAATCCGAATTTCCTCCGGAGCCTCATAAACTGCAAAATCAAAGCTTGCGCTGTAGGAGCTGCCTGTTACATATATTACCGATTGTCCCGTGCCCTTAAAGGTTATATGACCCTCATCGTCAACCGTGGTTTGGGCGCTGTGCGTGTTTTCAACACTGTATTTTACATCCGTAAGCGAATCCATTCTGTAGTTGCCCGTGTCATATACCGACGCCGCTTCAAGCTGAACCGAAGTTCCGGCAAGGAAATTCCTGTTCGGTATCTCGCGCCATTCCACATACCACGGGATTCCTGTCTGCGCGCGCATATCCCTTAAAAACAGATAATTGGCGCAGCTTCTGAGCGTTCCGTCTGACGGTCTGTTCGCGACGGTAAATATCTCGCTGCCCGGAAATACCGCTCCTATAGCAGTCGAGCCGCCGCCGTCAAGATTAAGCGCGTCTATGCAGCCCAGCTCCTGCATACGCTTTGCAAGCGTTGTTATCTGCGCGCCGTAGCTGTAGCCGCTCTGCCGTCCGTCAAGCGTATAGAACACCACCGTTCCGTCGTCCTTTACTCCCACCGCGGTTCTCGGCGCCGCTCCCGCTTCAAAGCCGCTGCCGATTATCCCGTTATTTAAAAGCCGTCCCCCGATTGACGACGCGGCAAATTCAGCCTGCTCCCAGTTGTATCTTTCCGCTCCGTACACGGAGTTTGCAAACGTGACCGTGTCTCCCGGCGCAAGATTTGAAACCAGACTGACGCAGTCTGCGTTTCCGTCAGGGTCCATTACAAAGACCACCTTGCCGTCCGGGATTGCTATATCTCCGTCATAAATATAAACCTCGTCCACCGTCAGCGTCATTGTCGAGTTAATCGACAGATCTCCCTGTGTCGGCGTACATATCGCAAACAATGCTTCGTAATTCGTATGTGTCGTATCGGCAAAATCATCGGTGAGCATATACAGCCCGTTAAGTCCGTCCTGCGACCACTTGTTGATGTACTGAACCGTTACCTTATTATCACCGTCAGAGAGAGACGCGTCAATTCCTATTTTATCAATGAACGCCGTTCCGTCCTTTCGGAAGCCGACCGCATCCTGAATACCCGCCTCCTTTGAGAAAATCTCACCGTCAATTATTGTATAGCCCATCGGGATTCCGGTTGTAAGTGAAAAATAATCGGCATTTATCCCTATAAGAGGTCTCATGTTATTATTCTTCATATAGTCAGCCGCAGAGGTAATTGTGCGCTTCCCCCAGACGCTTGCTCCGTTTACAACCACAGGAACAGCCTCCGTATTCGGCTTGTACTCCACATAATTTTCCGTCTGCTTACCGACCGAGGGAGAATCAAAAACATTATGATAATATACCGTGCCGCCGCCCATGTCCGTTTTCCAGTTATCTGAGGTCTCTGTTCCCAGTATCGATGCGAGAGCCTGTATTCCCGATACGGTAACCGCCGCGGTCCCGGCTATAACTGTCATCCTTTTTAATATATTGTATTTATTCAAATCTATCATTTCCTTTTCAAATATGCTGCACTTATTCTACCACATTTGCCTTTATAAATCAACCTCAGCGCATTAATTCAAGTATTTTCCCATGTAAAAACTATGAATAATATACAAATTCATCAAATAAATCTCAATTTGCTATTGTATTTTTGTCTGAATTGTGATACAATATTATTATATATTAGATTGTATTGCATTTTGGAGGAAAAAATGGAAGAAACTCTTATAGAACAATATATTAAGGAAACAGGCGAATTTATAGCCATTCCCGTCGGCACAAGCATGTATCCCATGCTGCGCAACAGACGCGACAGTGTGTATCTTGTGAGATATGACGGTCAGGGGCTGAAAAAATACGATCTCCCCGTTTATAAGCGCAGCAACGAGCAGCAGGTTATGCACCGCTGCCTCGGCAAGGACGAAAGAGGCTATATAATGTGCGGCGATAACCAGTGGGTAAAGGAGCACGGTATACAGGAGGATCAGATCATTGCCGTTGCGAAGGGCTTCTACCGCGATGAAAAATATATCAGCAACGATAATCTGCTCTACAAGCTTTATGTAAGACTATGGACTTCAAATCTGTTTCTTCGCAGATGCGCGCTTCATGTAATTCATAAGTTTAATCCACGCCAAAAGATAATGGAAAATTATAAGAATATATAATATTGAAAGGAATTTGTAATATGAAGAAGAAAACTATTGCAGGACTTACCGCTCTCGGAGCTGTTCTGGGGGTTGCCACAGTTGCCGGTGTTGTCGCTTCTAAGAAAAAGAAGCAGAAGCAGCTCAAGGGTAACGATAATATGACGCTTCCACCCAAGAGAAATATCTATTTTGCCGGAGGCGGTCTCGCCGCGCTCTCAGGCGCGTATTACCTCATTCATGACTGCAATATCCCCGGTGATTCCATACATATATTTGAGGAGTCATCAAAGATAGGCGGCGCGTTCAATATCGGCGGCGACAGTGAAAACGGCTATATCTGCACATCACCAAAGCTTCTTTCATTAAAAAATCACGCCAATCTTATGGATATGCTAAAGGGCTTACAGTCTGTAAATATTGAAAACGTAAGCGTGTATGATGAGATTACCGGCTTTATGAAGGCAAACCCTGTAAAAGAAAACGCAAGAATCGTGAGCACTGACGGCGGTATCGTTTCATCGGGCTTTGAGCTTGATAAAGCATCAATTAAAGATATAAAAGCGCTGCTTGGCTTCAAGGACTATGAAGTATCGGAAATGTCAATCATTGAATACTTCTCCGATGCGCCGAAATTTCTTGTTTCAAACCTCTGGACCCTACTGTCAACGGCATATATGCTCACTGAGAAGTCCTCGGTTGTTGAGCTGAAACATATCCTGAACTGTGTTTCGGGCGAAATGAACGATCTCTTCAGCATGAGAAATACCGTAAGAGCGCAGTTCAACCTCCAGGAAACCGTTATAAAGTCGCTCGAAAATTATCTTTCGAAGCACAATGTCAACTTTGCCACTAATTGCGGTGTTATAGATGTTGATTTTGAGGAGGACAGCAACAGAATAAGCGCTATTCATCTTAATGATAATGGCACGGCAAAGACCTTCTATCTTAATAAGAATGACCTTTGCTTCATAACCAACGGCTCAATCAGCGAGTGCGCCACCGTCGGAGATTATAACTGTCCCGCGCCTGAGCATGAAGAGCTTCCCGCTTCCGCCGCGCTTTGGACAAAAATGGCGGAAAAGCGTGATGGCTTCGGCAATCCTGCCCGCTTCTATACGGATACCGACACGGAGATTATCTCCTTTACAATAACGGCAAAATCATCAAAGCTTCTTGACTATATAAAGCAGTTTACCTGCAATAACGAGACTCAGAGCGCTATAACAACCTTCAAGGATTCGCCATGGGGGCTTACCGTTTCAGCGCTTCCACAGCCGTATTTCTCATCACAGTCGGATGATGTAACGGTGATTTCCTGCTACGGCGTCAATGTTACCGCAGAGGGACGCTATATTGACAAGGAAATGCGTCATTGCAGCGGCGCGGAGCTTCTTTTTGAGCTTGTTAAGTATCTTAAGCTTGAGGACCGCTGGGACGAAATCACAGCGGATATAATTAATGTTATCCCATGCGCTATGCCGTATGCCGCGGCTTCATCGCTCCCGTATGCCGATGATGACAAGCCGCTTATCGTTAAGGACAAGAACACAAACTTCGCTTTTATCGGTCAGTTTGCAAAGCTCGGCGGCGGTATCTCCTACAGCAGCGAATACGCCGTAAGAACCGCCCGCGAGGCAGCTTACCGCTTAACAGGCACAAAAAAGACCTCAGCGCCACCACCCAGAGCTGTTATGGCTTCATATGTGAAGATGTTCAAGGCGCTTAAAAAGTAAACAGCTATCCATCGCACAGCCCTGTTTACTTGGTAATATGTAACGAATATTACCATATACTAAAGCTCCACAGAGAGCGTTAAATCGATATTGACAAAATAATAGAATTCTACTATAATATATAGTAGAATTTTATTATTTGACGGAGAATAACTATGGTATTACTTAATGGAAGTAATTTAAAGAAGATGTTTCTGGATGAAACGCTGTTTGAAGGCGTGTCGTTTCAGGTCGCAGAGGGTGATAAAATCGGCTTTGTCGGTGTGAACGGCGCAGGAAAATCAACGCTCTTTAAGATTATTAACGGCTTGACGGACTATGACAGCGGCGAGATGTACAGAAATAAGCTTACAAAGATAGGGTATCTTGACCAGTACACCTGCATCGAATCGGAAAATACAATAATTGGCGAAATGCTCACCGCGTTCAGCGAGGTTATTGACATAGAAAATGAGCTGGATGAGATACGCTATGATATAGAGAATAAAAACGGCGATATAAACGCGCTTGTCGCGCGGCAGACAGCTTTGCAGGAGCGGTTTGAGGAGCTTGACGGCTATCAGTATAAAAGCCGTATACGCTCGGCTCTTTTGGGTCTCGGATTTACCGAGGAGGATTTCACAAGGCGCGTAGATGAGCTTTCCGGCGGTCAGAAAACAAGGGTGTCACTTGGCAGACTGCTGATGTCTGACGCAAATCTTCTGCTGCTTGACGAGCCTACCAACCACCTTGATATTGAATCGGTTGAATGGCTTGAAGGCTTTCTACAGAGCTACCGCGGCGCGTTTATCATAATATCCCATGACAGATATTTTCTTGATAAGGTCACAAACCGTACCTTTGAAATGGAGGGCGGCAGGCTCCGCACCTATACCGGCGGTTATAGCGAATATGTCAGGCAGCGCGAGGTGGAGCGAAAGACCGAGGAGCGCAATTATGCCAATACGGTCCGCGAGATCGAGCGTCTTGAGGGAATTGTCGAGCAGCAGCGCCGCTGGAACCGTGAGAAGAACATAAAAACAGCCGAGAGCAAGCAGAAGGTTATCGATAAGCTTGAAAAGACGCTTGTTGTTCCGCAGAACGAGCAGGAGGATATACGCTTTTCGTTTAAGGCGCTGTCAGGCGGCGGTCAGGACGTTCTGATAACGGATGATCTGGGAATGAGGTTAGATGATAAGCGGATATTCAAGAGCTGCAGCGCACACATTACAAAAGGCGAAAAGGTGTTCCTTTTAGGCTCCAACGGCTGCGGCAAGACCACCTTTATAAAAAATGTTCTCGGAATGTACACGCCGACAGAGGGTGACGTGAAAATCGGCGCTAATATCGAAATAGGCTATTATGATCAGATACAAGAAAATCTGGATATGGAAAAAACCGTATTTGACGAGCTTCACGACACATACCCCATGATGAACAACACACAGATAAGAAACGCTCTGGCTGTGTTCCTTTTTAAAGGAGAGGATGTGTTTAAGGAAATCAAAAAGCTTTCCGGCGGAGAACGGGCAAGAGTGGAGCTTGCAAAGCTTATGCTGAGACCTGTGAATTTTCTTATCATGGACGAGCCTACAAACCATCTTGACATCGATTCGCGCGAGGCGCTTGAAGGCGCGCTTGCCGATTATGACGGGACTATGCTTATGGTATCCCATGACCGCTACTTTATAAATAAGCTTGCGGACAGGATACTGTATATGACAGAAAACGGCTTTGAAAGCTATATAGGCGGCTATGACGATTATTTGGAAAAGAAGTCGCAGCAGAAGCAGGCGGCGATCAGAGATGCGGTTGCTAAAGAAAAGCCTAAGAATCTTGATTATCAGGAGCAGAAGCGCATGCAGGCACAGAAGCGTAAAACTCTCAACCGCTTTAAAAAGGTTGAGGAGCTTATAGAAATACTTGAAGCGGAGCTTGAAGCCTTAAGCGAGGAAATGACAAAGCCGGAACATGCGGCAGATTTTACAAAGCTTGCAGAGCTTTCAAAGACTGCGGAGGATAAGAATACAGAGCTTGACAGCCTCATGGAGGAATGGGAAAGCTTACAGACAGAGATAGAGGAAAAGGGATACGAGATATGAGAGCGGTAATACAGCGGGTAACGGACGCAAGCGTGACAGTTGACGGAAATACAATCGGCAGAATAGGACACGGTCTGCTGATATTTTTAGGTATCGGCGACGGTGATACGGAGGCGGATTTAAAGTATATAGCGGACAAAGCGATGGGACTGAGGATTTTCTCCGATGAGAATGATAAAATGAATCTGAATATTTCAGATATCAGCGGCGAGATCCTTGTAATATCACAGTTCACCCTTTACGGTGACTGCCGCAAGGGCAGACGGCCGAATTTTACATCGTCAATGGAGCCGGTGAAGGCGAATGAGATGTATGAGCGGTTTATAGGCTATCTGCGTGAGAACGGAATGCGCGTTCAACACGGTGAGTTCGGTGCGGATATGAAGGTGGAGCTTTTAAACGACGGTCCCGTAACAATACTCTTAGACAGCAGCAAAATATTATAATTAAAATTAAAATTGACAACTGCTGTATATCATGATATAATAAGCTTATAAACTCAGCAGGAGGAAAATACCAATGAATAATGAAACAGTCATAGTGCTTGATTTCGGCGGGCAGTACAATCAGCTGATCGCAAGACGCGTGCGCGAATGTAACGTGTACTGCGAGGTTTTGCCGTATAAATCAGACATTTCAAAAATAAAGGAAAAGAATCCGGTAGGAATCATATTCACCGGCGGACCGAACAGCGTTTACGAGGAGGATTCCCCGAAATATTCAAATGAGATATATGAGCTGGGTGTTCCGATCCTTGGAATATGCTACGGAAGTCAGCTTATGTCATATTCCCTCGGCGGTAATATCGCAAAGGCCCCGAAGCGTGAGTACGGCAAAACAGAAATTACGGTTGAGGATTCGCTGCTCTTTGACGGTGTTAACAAAAACACCGTATGTTGGATGAGCCATACCGACTATATAGACAGACTGCCGGAGGGTTTTAAGATAACCGCATATTCGGATTCATGCCCATGCGCCGCGTATGAGAACACGGAAAAGAAGCTGTACGCAGTTCAATTCCATCCGGAGGTGAACCACACCGTGCAGGGACAGCAGATGTTAAGAAACTTCCTTTACAAGGTCTGCGGCTGCAAGGGCGACTGGGTAATGAGCGATTACGCTAAAAAGGCGGTTGCGCAGCTTAAGGAAAAGATAGGCGACAAAAAGGTTCTCTGCGCCCTTTCCGGCGGAGTTGACAGCTCGGTTGCCGCGCTTATGATACACAAGGCTGTAGGCGATCAGCTCACCTGCGTGTTTGTTGACAACGGACTGCTGCGCAAAAACGAGGGCGACGAGGTCGAGAATGTGTTCAGAAAGCAGTTTGATATCAACCTCATAAGAGCCAACGCTCAGGACAGATTTTTGGGCAAGCTTGCCGGAGTTACAGAGCCGGAAAAGAAGAGAAAGATAATAGGCGAAGAATTTATCCGCGTATTTGAGGCGGAAGCGAAGAAGATAGGCAAAGTGGATTTCCTTGTTCAGGGTACGATTTATCCTGATGTTATCGAGTCGGGCGCGGGAGATGCCGCAACGATAAAGAGCCACCACAATGTAGGCGGACTGCCGGAGCATGTTGATTTCAAGGAAATCATAGAGCCGTTGCGTGATCTCTTCAAGGACGAGGTGCGCCAGCTCGGAATAGAATTGGGACTTCCCGAAAAATTCGTATGGCGCCAGCCCTTCCCCGGCCCGGGGCTTGCCGTAAGAGTAATAGGTGAAATCACCGAGGAAAAGCTCGAAATATTAAGAGATGCAGACGCGATTTTCCGTGAGGAGATAGCCAACGCAGGTCTTGACCGAAGCATAAACCAGTATTTTGCGGTAATCACAGACATGAGAAGCGTCGGCGTAATGGGCGACGGCAGAACGTATGACTATACCCTCGCACTCCGCGCCGTAACCACCACCGACTTCATGACCGCCGACTGGGCAAGAATTCCGTACGACGTGCTCGAAAAGGCCTCAAACAGAATTGTAAACGAGGTTCAGCACGTTAACAGACTGGTCTACGACATCACCAGCAAGCCCCCGGCTACGATTGAGTGGGAATAATAAACAAAATGCTTGAAAGTCGCATAAAATAAAGCTTTTCAAGACTTAAAAAACTGCAATGATACTGATTTGATACTATTTAATTATTGCAGACAATAATAATTGATTAAAAAATACCATCGGAAACAGCAAAGTTTTCGGTGGTATTTTTGTGTTTAGTCAGATTTTTTCTTTTTGGCACGGAGCTTGTCGATATCCTGTTTAAAACGCTCCGCTTGAATTTTTGGATAAGTATATCTCCATTGGTCGTATTCTTCCTGTGTTATTTCTCCGTTTAACAGCTTTTGGTATTCAGATTGCCAAGAATTAAGATTGTCAAACAAGGTTGGAAAAGACTTGTTATTTGTATCAAGGGTAATGCAAAGCTGACCGTTAAGCTTGTTTATCTTAAAGCCGTATGTGTCCTCAAGTGCAAACAGCGTGTGCATTAAGCCGATATATGAATCAATATCCGGCACATTCAATGCCTTTGGAGAAACATCAAGTAAGTGTGCGAAAGCATTTATTAAATCATCTTTCGGTATTCTTGTTTCCGATTCATATTGAGCAACACGCACATCAGCGGCATTCTTGGGAAAGCCGAGTTTTAAACCCAATTCCTTTTGGGTAAAATTGCGTAGATTGCGGAAAAATTTTATTCTTTGACCGATAGCCATAACAGTACACCTCATAAATTAAACTTCTTGATTTAGTATATCATATAATTTGCAAAAAATCAAGAGCAAATGAGTAATTTGAAAAAAATAAAAAAATTTCGGAAAAACTATTGACTTACACAGAAAAGTTTAGTATAATACAGAATACAGACTAAACTTTTGAGTATAGTTTAATATCAATCAAAGGAGGCTAAACAATGGATAACAAATTATTTATGCGAGCGGATGAAGTAGCCAAAGAGCTTGGAGTTTCTCAAGCCTATGCTTATAAATTAATTAAAGAGCTGAATGAGGAACTGAAAGCAAAAGGCTATCTTGTAATCAACGGAAGACTTAACCGTGAATATTTTGCGGAAAAGCTTTATTCAAGGCATTGTGGAAAGGAGATGTAAAAAATGCCGGCATACAAAGACAAGAAAACAGGAAAATGGTATGCTTCGTTTTACTGTACGAATTGGAAAGGTGTTCGTGAAAAGAAAATGAAGCGGGGGTTTGAAACAAAAAAGGCGGCTCTTGAATGGGAGCGAGAATTTTTGAGGCAGTCAACGGCTGACCTTGATATGAGATTTGAAACCTTTGTGGAATTATATGTTTCCGATTTAAAACAAAGACTTCGGGAAAATACCTTTATTACAAAGGAAAATATAATCTACAAAAAAATATTACCTTTCTTCAAGGATAAGAAAATGAATGCCATAACCGCCAAAGATGTTATCAAGTGGCAAAATGAGCTGCTTGCTTATCGTGATGAAAACGGAAAGCCGTATTCGAAAACTTATCTCAAAACAATTCATAATCAGTTGAGTGCGATATTTAATCATGCAATACGATATTATGATTTGAAATCCAATCCGGCAGCCAAAGCCGGACACATAGGCGAAAAAGAAGCGGGTGAAATGGAGTTTTGGACAAAGGATGAGTACGAAAATACACGCACCCACGCAGGGAGACAGGTTACATTCAAGCTAATTCCAA
>JBJEIW010000137.1:0-11030 GCA_051877435.1 Candidatus Ornithomonoglobus sp. | reverse complement strand
TACGCTTTGCACAATGGCTTTTTTACTGGATTTTTGATACCTGAATAGTAACTAAAAATAATATATAATATTTTCATAAAATGCTATGGAGTGAATTTATGATGAAGAATTACAGACAAGCGGCTGTCCCCGCCCGGAAGGCGCCCGGACGTCAGGCGGCAATAACTCTTATTATATCGATTGCGGCCTTTCTCACAGGCTTTTTCGTAATAGGCGGCGTACTCGGAATTATAGCAATAATCCGTGCGGCAGCAATGCTGATTTCACAAAAGAGACAGAATGATGCTGAAAATCCCTTCCGGCGTCGCTGCGTTGTCTCAATAATCTTCGGCGGCTTTGCCGTTATGGCAGCTGTTATATCGCTCTTTATGGGCAGCTTTATAAACGGAATGATAACCCCGGATGATAACTTTAATGCCGGAGCTGTCACAGGAAACACATATGAAAACAGTGCCTATGCGCTTCGTATCAGCTTTCCTGACGGCTGGGAGCTGTCTCCCGCTTATTTGGGCGACGAATTTTCAGACACTATCTTTCGTGCCGCATCAGATAGCGGCGGTAAGGTTGAGCTTATACAGCTTAGAACAGGCATGTTAAGCCGTTATATGGTGACAACCGATGTAAAGGTTCAGACAGTCCTTGAACAAAAGGGCTTTAGTCTTGGTTCAACTGACCGGCTTCAGGGAAGCCGCGCTGCATATACCATTTATAAATGTACTGACGAGGCGGGAAATGAAATGAATATCTATTTCTGTACAAATAATAAATACATAATGTATCTCTCATGCTTTAGCCCAGCCGGCACAGATGAAGCCTTAAAACCAATAGTAAGTATCACAGATTAACCGTACCTTAAAATTTGCCTTAAAAATTTTTGAAAATTTAAAAAAAAGTATTGACAAACAGAGAAACTTCTGCTATAATAGTTTTCGTTGGTTGAGAGAAACAGCCAAGTCAAAATTAAAGATTGCGGAATTGTGTAAGGGTAGCACTAGTGACTCTGACTCACTCTGTTCGGGTTCGAATCCTGATTCCGCAGCCAAAGTATTCGATATACGAATTGTTCATGATTTTAAAATCAGAATGGATGTTAAGTATTATCGGCAATAGAAAACAGCGATTAGGTCGCTGTTTTTTTGTATTATGAAAATCCCCGGACAATCCGAGATTTTCATAATACAAAAAAAGCGAAACGCGCCGGGGATCTGGGCGCGTTTCACGATTTTGGGGGAACCCTGCGGTTTTTGCCGCAGGGCATATGAAAAAAAGGATGGTATTGGCTGATCAACAGCCACGATTAAAACTGAATTTCTGATTTATTTGTTGTTTTCGGTCTTGGAGGTGGAGTCCTCGATAAGCTTAACGCTTATTTCCATAGTTTCTCCATCACGAAGAATCTTAAATGACATCGTGTCACCCGGTTTCTTCTTATCACGGATTTCATTAACCTCTGATGTTGAAGCTACCTTCTGACCGTCTACCTCAAGTATCATATCATTAACCTTAAGTCCGGCTGCCTCCGCGCCGCTTCCTTCCTGGATAGTGCTGATGAAGAGCCCATAACGTGTTTCACTTATTCCAATGCCGACAAGCGGTCTGCCTGTTACATAGCCCGAAGCCATAAGGTCGTTTATGATCGGCTTTGCCTCTGAAATTGCGATTGCGAAGCCCATACCCTCAACACCTGTTGTTGAAAGCTTTACGGAGTTTATGCCGATTACCTCGCCGTACTGATTTATAAGCGCTCCGCCCGAATTTCCCGCATTGATTGCGGCATCGGTCTGGAGAAGGTTATATGTTCTGTTATCTATAGTCATAGTTCTGTTTACGGCGCTTATAATACCCGCCGTTACAGAGCCGGAAAATTCCATACCCATCGGGTTGCCGATTGCAACCGCAAGCTCGCCAACCTGAACTGTTGTTGAATCGCCCAGAGTTGCTGCTGTGAGCTCATCTTCACCCGTAGGCTCTATCTTTAATACAGCAAGGTCCGTTTTGGTGTCCTGACCTATAATCTTTGCGCCGTAGGTGTTTCCGGTGTTTAAAACGACCTCAACCTCTGTCGCACCGTCAATAACATGCTGGTTGGTTACGATATAGCCGTCATCGCTGATTATGATTCCTGAGCCTGAGCCTTGCTCTACCGTATTGTCGCCGTCTCCCTGGGTCGGATCCGAATCATAATAGTATCTGCCGTTGAACGGATCCCAATACTTCTGGGGCTGAACCGTGGTTTTATTTATAACACCCACTACCGACGGACCTACCTTTGTGGCGATCTCCGGCACCGTAAGAGCCTTTCCGTTGTTTGTGAAGGCAGCTGTCGTTGCGCTGTCAGGGCTGTCCGAATCCGAGCCGCCGTCATCCGCTACATTTGTGCCTGCCGTGGTCGTATCAAGCTGCGGCACTCTTTTTGAAAAGTGCTGAACACCTGTTGTTATACCTACTGTAAAAATACTTGCTGCGAGAGCCGAGGATACGGCAACAAGCCATGTTTTTGGTTTTCTGCCGTTCTTGTTGTCACTGCTGTCGTGATTTTCATATACAACTACATCTGTAGAATCATTATAATCAAAATGTTTCATTTTGTATTCCTCCTGTCTCCTTTATAGAGTTTTTCTTTTCCCTTAATGTGATTACATTCTAACACCCACTTATTACCCCAGTATGTCACAAATGTAAACAAAAAACATATTTTTTGTGAATAAACTGTAAACGCGCGGTGATTAAATTAAGAACGTTCACAAATATTTAACTGCCCATTCAGCCATAGCGTAAAATATTGGGTACAGCTCTTTTCCGCTTTCGGAAAGCGAATACTCCACATGGGGAGGGATTTCATTAAACTGCGTTCTTATTATAATGTCATTATGCTCAAGCTGCTTAAGGGTATTGGCAAGCATCGTGTTTGTTATTCCACCTATTTTTGCCTTCAAAGCTCCGAACCTGATGCTGTCAACCTTTGTAAGCTCAAATATGATCCTGATATGCCACTTGCCGGAGAATATCTCCAGAAGCCTTCCCACAGGGCAGCCCAAGCTTAAATCTGTCCTTTTTACCAATTCCTTATATTCGTCATAAGTAATTTTCATCATATGCACTCCATAGTATTATTTCACATACTAAGTATGTTTAATCTGCGTACTTGACATTGATTTTATATATAGTATAATATAAATACCATAAAAATTCAAGAGAAAGAAGGAAATTTATATGAACACCTTTGAAACGATATGCAGCAGAAAATCCGTCCGCAGCTATACGGGAGAATGTCCGTCAGAGGAGGAATTAAAGAAGATACTGACCGCGGCAAATGCGGCTCCGGTGGGAATGAAGGCATATGACAGCCTTGCTTTATCGGTTATAACCAATAAGGCGCTTCTTGATAAGATAGACAAAAATTGCCGCGCGTATATGAATATGCCGGATATTGCCATGCTTTACGGCGCTCCTATGCTGATAGTAATTTCCTCAAAATTGTCTCCCGCGCCCAACGATAACACCGCTTATTCGAACGCGGCGATTATCACCCACAATATGGCGCTTGAGGCAACGGAGCTGGGCTTAGGCTCCTGTTATATCTGGGGCGCGGTTTTTGCTATGAACAACTCTGAAGAAATCCTGAAGGAATTGAAGCTGCCCGAGGGTTACACCCCCTGCTGCTCAATAGGACTGGGCAAAACAGACGAGAAATTCACATTGAGAGATATTCCTGAAAACAGAATAAAGGTACAGTTCAACTCCTGAGCTTCTCGGTCCGCAGGGCGCGCCTTTCGCACTCAGCGGACTTTTTTGTCTCACTGCTCCGCGTCGGTCACTACTCCTTCAATCTTTATTTATTTGTACACTTGACAAATATCCCGAACTGATATAGAATAATATAAAATATTTATCGTTAACAGGAGCTTGAGCATGGAAAGATTATTGATTCTTGATTCCAACAGCATTATAAACAGAGCCTTTTATGGAATACGCGCGCTTTCCGCACCGGACGGCACGCCTACGAATGCGGTATACGGTTTCCTTAACATTCTTATGAAGCTTATAACTGACTATAAGCCGCAGTACATTCTCGCGGCATTTGACCTTAAAGCGCCTACATTTCGTCATAAAATGTATGACGGCTACAAGGCAAACCGCCACGCTATGCCAGATGAGCTTGCGGCGCAGATGCCGGTCATGAAGAGCATTCTTTCAGATATGAATATTCCTATACTGCAGCTTGAGGGCTACGAGGCGGATGATATTATAGGTACGGTTTCGCGCGTGTGCGGCGAAAAGGGTATTGAATGCTATATCGCCACAGGAGACCGCGACGATCTGCAGCTTGCGGACAACGGCACAACGGTGGTGCTCGCGTCAACAAAGATGGGTCAGAGCGTGACCGACCTCTATGATGAGGCGGCGGTAAAGGAAAAATACGGAGTTATCCCATCGGAATTTGTTGACATGAAGGCGCTTATGGGAGATAAATCGGATAATATTCCGGGCGTTGCGGGTATCGGTGAAAAGACCGCGGCAAAGCTGATCGCGCAGTTTTCGACCATAGAGAATATGTATGAGAATATAGATGAGGCGAATGTCTCGGCAAAAATAAAGGAAAAGCTGCTTGCCGATAAGGACAACGCCTATCTCAGCAAAAAGCTTGCTCAGATCGACATCAACGTTCCTATAGATATTGATTTTAACAGCGGAGCATACGATTCCGGCTCTCCCGATTACAGACCGGAGCTTTACGCAAATCTTAACCGTCTCGGTCTGAAAAGCGTCATAAAGAAAATGAATCTCACCCCACCGCATGAGGGAGCGGAGACCGACGCGGACTTCTTTAACGGCAGAACCGTTCAGTGTATCGCAGACGGCGGGGAGCTTGCAAAGGCTGCAGCATCGCTTGGCAACGAAATTGCGGTATACTTCGAATTAAAGGACGGAATAATAGTCACAGCAGCGGCGGCAAATTCCGGAAAAGCATATTGTTCTGCACCGGAGCTTTCCGGGGATGCTCTTATCGCGGCGCTCTCTACCATTCTTTCCGATGAGAGTATCACAAAATATTCCGTATCGGTCAAGGACATTCTTATCGTTCTTGACGGGAAAGCAGAGCTTAAAAACTGTGTCTTTGACTGCGCTATCGCGGCATATCTGTGCGACCCGTCAAAAGCGCTTGATATAGATTCGCTTGCCGCGCAGTATCTCGGCGTGTATGTCGAAGCTGAGGAAAACGCGCAGCTCTCGCTCTTTGACGATGAAAAGCCCTCCGACACTCCCGGAAGATACGCGCTTATAATTTACGCGCTGCAAAAAAAGCTTGCAGGGCTGATAGAGGACAACGGTCAGCATGAGCTGTTCTATGAGGTTGAAATGCCGCTTATCAGAGTTCTCGCGTCCATGCAGCTGCTCGGCATCACACTTGACACGCAGGCGCTCAGGGACTTCGGTGATATGCTTTCTGTAAGGATCGCGGAGCTTGAAAAGCGCATATATGAGGCTGCGGGAGAAGAATTTAACATAAACTCACCCAAGCAGCTGGGCGTAATACTGTTTGAAAAGCTCGGTCTGCCTCACGGCAAAAAGACAAAAAGCGGCTGGTCGACAAAGGCGGATATACTTGAAAAGCTCAGCGCTGTGCCTGTCGTTGCCGACGTTCTCGAATACAGGACTTATCAGAAGCTGAAATCCACCTACTGCGACAGTCTCGGAAACCTTGTAAACCCCGAAACAGGAAGAATACATTCCGTATTCCACCAAACGGGAACGGTTACCGGACGTTTAAGCTCGTCAGACCCGAATATGCAGAACATTCCGACGCGTACCGCTCTCGGACGTGAAATACGGAAAATGTTTGCCGCAAAGGAGGGCTGCGTTCTTGTTGACGCGGACTACTCACAGATTGAGCTGAGAGTTCTCGCCCACCTTTCAAAGGACGAAAACATGATTAGCGCCTTTAAAAACGGCATGGATATTCATGCGGTTACCGCATCACAGGTTCTCGGAGTTCCGATTGAAAAGCTTACAAAGGAGCAGCGCTCGTCCGCTAAGGCGATCAATTTCGGAATTATCTACGGTATGGGCGAATATTCGCTTTCGCAGGACCTCGGCATTTCCTTTAAGCAGGCGAAAAAGTACATGGATGACTATTTTACCAAATACCGCGGTGTTCATGAATTTATGGAAAAGACAAAGCGGGATGCTCACAATAACGGCTATGTTAAAACCATGATGAACCGCATACGCTATATTCCGGAGCTTAATTCATCAAACGCTAATCTCCGCAGCTTCGGAGAGCGCGCTGCGATGAACACGCCTGTTCAGGGCACAGCCGCCGATATAATAAAGCTCGCGATGGTGAGAGTTTATAACAGGCTTGAGGCGGAGGGCTTAAAGGCAAAGATGATTTTGCAGGTTCACGATGAGCTTATCATAGAAACACCGCTTGACGAGGTAGAAAAGGTAAAGGAGCTTCTCACCCATGAAATGGAAAACGCGGTAAAGCTTGACGTTCCGCTTATCGCGGAGGCTGCGTCCGGCAAAAGCTGGTATGACGCAAAATAAATTAAAAATAAGGAGATTATATGAAAAAAACATTATCATTATTCACTGCCGCGGCTCTGGCGCTGACACTTGCCGCCTGCGGCTCAAACCCAAATACAGAAGCCGATACGAAAAGCGAGAAATTACAGGTTTATACATCATTTTATGCTATGTATGACTTTGCGCGTCAGATAGGCGGCGATATGGTCGACGTATACGATATGTGTCCTCCCGGCTCGGAGCCGCACGACTTTGAACCTACAGCGCAGGATATGGCAAAGCTCACAAAAGCGGATGTCTTTATTTATAACGGCATGGGAATGGAATCGTGGACGGATTCTGTCATCTCAGCACTTGATGGAACAGATGTTATTGTTGTTGAAGCGTCCGATATTGAAGGAAAGACCGAGGGGGATCCCCATGTATGGCTTAATCCAGCAAACGCCGCACTTGAAATGACAAATATCGCAAACGCCTGCATTAAAGCAGATCCCGATAATACGGATTACTACCTTGAAAGAAACAATGCGGCTCTTGAAAAAATAAATCAGCTTATTGCGGATTATAACGCCGCGCTAAAAGACCTTCCGTCAGAAAGCATTGTTGTTTCCCACGATGCTTATCAGAGTTTGTGCGACGCTTTCGGACTGACACAATATCCGATAAACGGCAAGGATAACGAGGAGGACCCGACACCTAAGAGAATAGCGGAAATTGAGAGCTATATCACCGATAATAATATCCGCTGTATCTTTAGCGAGCCGCTCGGAACAAGTGCAGTTGTTGAAACAATAGCGGCAGATACCGGCTGTGAGCTGCTTTTGCTTGACCCGTTTGAGGGCAATCTCAATGATGAGGACTATTTCACGGTAATGTACAGCAACCTCGAGGCTCTGAAAAAGGCTCTCGGATAAGAGGTAACATAATATGGCAAAAGAAATAATTAAGGTCGAAAACCTGACCTTTGAATACCCCGATCAGGCGGTTCTTAAAAACGTCAGCTTCACGCTGCAAAAGGGTGATTTTCTCGGCATTATAGGCGCCAACGGCGCGGGCAAGTCAACGCTTATAAAGCTGATTCTGGGGCTTTTAAAGCAGGACAGCGGCAGTATTGAGCTGTTCGGCACGGAGCTTTCTAAGGTACGCAGCCGCGTAGGCTATGTTTCCCAGAAGGCAAACTCGTTTAACTCCGACTTCCCCGCCACAGTGCGCGAGGTCGTCCGCGCCAACCTTTTTCCGTTAAAGGGACTTTTCAGGCGGTACACCAAGGACGATGAAAAAAAGGTTGACGAGGCTCTGGCGCTTGTGGGAATGACCGAATACAAAAACAAGCTTGTCGGCTCGCTTTCGGGCGGTCAGCAGCAGAGGGTGTTTATAGCCCGCGCTCTTGTTTCAAAGCCGGAGCTTTTACTGATGGACGAACCGACGGTTGGAATTGATGCCGCGTCCGTCCGTGAGATCATGGAGATTATCGAAAAGCTCAATAATGACGGCATGACAATTATAATGACAAACCATGACACACCGACTCTGCTAAAATCCGCAAACAAGCTGCTTATTTTCTGTGAGCACGGCTATGAGGAATTTGTCAGCACTGCGGAGTTGTCTCTTGAGAGGATTTCTGATATACTTGCGGGAAAGAGGGTACATCATCATGGATAATATTTTTTCACACAGCTTTATGATAAGAGCCTTTCTTGCGGCGGTAATGATTGCCGTAAGCGCGCCGTGCATAGGTCTGCCGATCGTTCTTAAGCGCTTTTCCGCAATCGGTGACGCCGCGTCGCATTCGGCTCTGGGTGGTATCGCTTTCGGACTGCTTATAGGCATTAACCCAGTAATAGGAGCCGCTCTGTTCTCAATAGCCGCGGTTCTCAGCATTGAGGGACTGCGTAAAAAATTCGGTACATATTCCGAAATAGCAACCGTTGTCATAATGTCCGCCGGAATAGGACTTACAGCCGTTCTTTCGGGCTTTATAGAAAACGGCTCTGCAAGCATAAACAGCTTCATGTTCGGCTCCATTGTCGCAGTATCGGATTTTGATCTGATCATGACGCTTGCGCTCTCAGCACTTGTTGTCATTGTAACAATGGCGCTCTACAAGGAAATATACGCAATAACCTTTGACGAGGAAGCCGCGGGACTGTGCGGAATACCGGTAAAAGCGATAAATTTCATTCTCATGCTGCTTACCGCCGTCACGGTTTCTGTCGCCTCCCGTATTGTCGGGGCGCTGATGATTTCATCAATGCTTGTTATCCCGACTGCGGCAGCGATGCTTATCTCAAAAAGCTACAAGCAGACGCTTATATGGTCAATTATATTCGCGGAAATTTTTACGATTGCCGGACTTTTCGCGTCATATTACCTTGATATGCGCCCCGGCGGAACAATAGTTCTTATCGGCACAATAGTTCTTGTTGCAGCCGCGTTTATCAGAAAAAAATAATCTTCCATACAATAAAAGCCGCTCCCGAAATATGGTATGAAATAAAACAGTAAAGCATATAGGCACAAGCGGATTGTTCAGATATTCCATGAGACCTTTTTTTCCTCAGATGGCATATGCCTTTGCTTTAGATATTCTTCGTAATCCTCAACACCACAGACCGTGAGTACATTGTCCGCAACACGGAACCGGATGTTCTTTCCGGCAAAGGAGGTTCCGTAAATCCTTTCCGGGTCGTTCTGGTATGACGGGCGAGGATCCTGCTCAAGAACCTGTATTGCGGCGCGGCGCTTGCTTTCGGGGATTTCTTTTATAAGCTCCGGTGGGAATACCACCTCAAGGCGGTAGTCTGCAAAGCTGTCGGCAAAGCCTCCTTTGGCATCGGCGCGGCTGTCGGTGTAGGGGAGATACGGCTTTATGTCATATATCGGGGTTCCGTCCTTTAAATCAGCACCGCTTATGTGAAGAACAGGGCCGAGCGCCGGATCGTGTTCTATCCTGTCTAATTTTACAGAGGAAAGACCGACAGGATTCGGTCTAAACGGGGAGCGCGTTGCAAAAACGCCCATCTGAGTGTTTCCTCCGAGACGCGGCGGATGTACCATCGGTGACCAACTATCCCTCACCGATTCGGAAAATTCCCATATCAGCCATATGTGTGAAAAGCCGTTAAGTCCTCTTACTGCATCCTTAACACGGTATTCCGGTTCAAATATAATAAGAGCCTGCGTGTCCGCAAGACCGCTCTGGCGAGGAATACCGAATTTTTCGGGGAAGTCGCTCTTTATATGTGCAATAATTTTCATTTCTCGTGTCATCTCTTATTTATAAAATTCGGAAATATCGGCAAAAACCGCCTCGGTCTTATTGTTGCTGCACGGACGGTTGAAATACAAGCGCTTTCCGTCGCGGGAGAAGGACGGGTTCGGATGAACCTTCTTATCCCATACGATTTCTTCAAGGTGAGGAATTTCAAACACATACAGCGGCTTTTTGTTTCCCTTTTCGTAAAGACCTATATCCGTTGAATATCCCGGATAGCAGCGGTCGCCCGCAAACAGCGTTCTGCCGTGGTTTCCGTCCATATGGTTGGATATGCCGCCGAGGACCTCAAGCTCCTCGCCGTCCTTTGAAAACCTTGCTATATAGCTGCTTTCCATTTCAATTATGCCGTTTCTGTAAAACTGGCGGGTTGCCATGTAGGTTTCATCATCATACCAAAGCTGATGAACAGGCTTGTCGGGGATAAGATGTGATTTGCGCGTGTCAAGGTCGATACAGCCCAGCACTCCGAAAACAGGACATTCGGGAACCCCCAGACGCATCATAACAGCGGTTGCCGAAGGGTTGAGCTGAACATGGCTCACTTCGCCTACATGGTCCGTTGCGGTAAGCCCTCTTGAACGCACCATTTCCTTTATTTCCTCCTCGGAAACGGCAAGCTCAATTTTGCCTGTTTTGAGATCAAGTATGTATATGCCGCATTCGTTGATTTCGGGATAATCCGGGTTGCGGTCAAGAAATTCCTTTGAAACGGAAAAAGGATACTTTCCGTTTTCTCCGCAGTGGCTTTCCTTGGCAAATATGCTGTGACGCACCTTTAATGTGTTTATATCAAGTATACGGAACTGCGGAAGTCCGGCGCCTCCGTCACGGAAAACTATTTCGTGATCGTTTAAAAAGGTTGCTGAGGGACCGTTGTGGTTCATGCACTGAACGGTAAATACCTTCCGGTGATTATTAAGCTCCCTGTCACATATCATAATTTCCGTTTCCGGTCGGTTTATATCGGCCTTGCGCGCGTAAACAAGAAGGCTTCCGTCGGGACTTTCAACCATTCCGCCGTTCATGCCGAGAAGTGTGGAATAATTACCTTCGGATATTTTTGTAAGCTTCATATTATATCTCTCTTTCGTGTAAATGTTAATGATATTATATCACAGGACAATCCGAATTACAAGTTTACAAATAAATTTGCATAAAAACGGAGAAATTGTTACTATTCAGGTATCAAAAATCCAGTAAAAAAGCCATTGTGCAAAGCGTA
>JBJEIW010000136.1:0-11052 GCA_051877435.1 Candidatus Ornithomonoglobus sp. | reverse complement strand
GCTTTATCTGTCTGAATTCGGCACGACCGATGCAAAAACGTCAACAGGAGTGTCAACCTCAGAGCAGGCAGCATCCGTGCTGCAGGTGTATACGCTGATGCAGGGCGAGAATATCGCTGATAAAATGTGGTGGTACTGCCTTGTAAATAAGGGTGTGGACATCAAGGAGCAGGAATACAACTGGGGACTTGTCAAAAATAATGCGGAAACAAAGAACGGGACACCTTTTGCTGCAAAGCCGGCATACGCTGTAATGGCCGGCATGAACAGCTTTCTGACCAGCGCTGAGGCTTTGGGAAAGATAATTTCAGCCGATAAAACGGTTCGCGCATATCGTTTTAAATCGCGGGAGAACGACAATATAGCCGTAATGTGGTCAATGGGAGGAAACAGGAGCTTATTTCTTAGTCTCGGCTGTAATGAGATCGAGGTATATGATATGTATACAAATAAGCTCGGTACTTTCACAAGTGAAGACGGCATTTACGGCATAGAGCTGACAAATGAGCCGGTGTACATCAGAGGTGATTTTAAAAGCTTTTGTGAGGATGAGGGTAATATCAGCTTCAGCGGAGACGGTATTTCCATAAAGGGAAATACTAAGCTTCCGTCATCTGAGGTTACCTGCCTTATAAAAAGCGCGGCCAACCCATCGGTACCTGTGTATCTTAATCAGGTGACAAGCGGTACAGACTGCGGCTACAGCTTTACTGCAAGGCTGACGGGAACGGATGTATACACAATTCTCGTTAATGACGGAAGCCTTCGCCGCTCTGAGGTTAACACGGGTTATACGGGTATGACAGTAAGGCTTATGCGCGGTAGCACCGTTATAACAGATTTGTCACAGATAGCAAACGGCGATACGATTACCGCTGAGGTAAGGGTTACGGAAACGGACAGCGCCGCAGGCACACTTGAACTCTATGCGGCGGTAAAAGGTGACAGCAGGCTGATTAATGTGAGCAAAAGGACTGTAGCTTCCGCGGGAACCTATACGATTCCTATAAGCATTGATAACGCGGACGAGGTCAGGTCCGTAATATTTATGCTGTGGGATAACAGCCAGAAACCGGCGGGGGATGCTCTTTTAGTAAACAAATAAAAATACAGGAATTGGAGTAAACAATGATGAGAACAGACAAAAGACTTATACACAGAGTGCCGGCATATCCGCTGATTACGGTTGATCCGTATTTTTCGGTATGGTCCGGTACGGACGCTTTGACTGACAGACACACGATGCACTGGACGGGTATGGAATGTCAGATGAGCGGATTTATAAAAATAGATGGTGTGGTGCGCAGATTTATAGGACAGGAAAATGCCTTTCCGCCGGAAAAATATTATCTCAGGACGATGTCCTCTGCAATGTATCAGAAATCGGCAGTCGTAAATCCGATGGATACTGTTTATGTGTTTGAATCGGAGGGGATTGAACTGACCGTACATTTCTATACACCGCTGTTCCTTGATAAGCCGGAGCTGTTTTCAAGACCGGTTTCCTACATAAGATGTGAGATGAAAGCTGTTGACGGAGCGGAGCATGAGGTAGAGATATATTTTGATATGTCATCGCAGTTCTGTACCACAGAGGCGGAACAGAGTGTAAACTATGAAAAGGGTGTTCTCAGCAACGGCACGGAGTATATTTCGATGGGCAGGGATGAGCAGCCTGTTCTTGAAAAGGACGGAGATCATATAAAAATCGACTGGGGGCGGGTTTATCTCGCCTGTAACGGCAGTTGCTTTGCTGCAAACGCGGCGGCAAGACGTCAGTTTGTCGGCAACACAGTCATTGACGAGCCGTTTGAAAAGGAAGGTCAGCTGCCGGTCATAGGAGCCGTTATAAACGTCGGACGTGTCAAGGACAGTGCGGAGGTATATATTACAGTTGCATATGATGATTTTTACAGTATTGAGTATTTTCATAAAAAGCTGAAGGCATATTGCTATAAGTACGGCGCAGGATTCATGGATATATTAAACAGTGCTGTTTCGGAGAAGGAGGAGCTTTACGGGAAATGCGAAGAATTTGATAATAGCTTCTGTAATGAATATAAAATAAGCGATGCATACCGTGAGCTTCTGGCGATCTGCTACCGACAGGCGATTGCCGCGCATAAGGCGGTGGATAACGGCGGCGAGCTGCTGTTTTTGTCAAAGGAATGTCACAGCAATGGCTGCATCGGTACAGCGGATGTCAGCTATCCGTCAATGCCGCTGTTTCTGATATATAATCCTGAGCTTGTCAACGGTATGATAAGACCTATTTTTGAATATGCAAGGTCTGAGGTATGGGGATATGATTTCGCACCTCATGATGTGGGAACATATCCTAAAGCAAACGGACAGGTATATGATGCGGGCGATATAAATAACCAGATGCCGGTTGAAGAATGCGGAAATATGATTATTATGACTTATGCAGCGGCGCATTACGGTAAGGATTATACACTTGCAAAGGAAAATCTCGACCTGTTGAAACGGTGGGCGGATTATCTTGTTGAAAACGGATACAATCCAGGCAATCAGCTTTGTACCGACGACTTTGCCGGTCATCTTGCGCACAATGCAAATCTTTCGGTTAAGGCGATAGTAGGCATCGCCTGCTTTGGACGCCTGCTTGACAATCTGGGTATGAGCGGAGGAGATTGCTATACTCAAACCGCGAAGCGGTATGCACAAAGCTGGGAGAAGGAGCTTGCGGAGGATGATCATACAATGCTTGCCTTTGACGCGCCGGGTACATGGAGCCAGAAATATAACCTTGTATGGGACGATATATGGAAGTTTGGACTCTTTAGCCGTGAAACAGTTCAGAAAGAGATTAAATTCTATATAAAGCAGCAGCTTCCCTACGGTGTACCGCTTGATAGCAGAAAACCATATACTAAGGCGGATTGGCTTTTATGGTCGGCAGCAATGGCGGAGGATGAGAAGGATTTTGAAGCAATGCTGCTTCCGATTATACGTTTTTTAAATGATACGCCGGATCGTGATCCGTTCGCGGATTGGTACAGTGTTGAGGACAGACGCAACATGAGGTTCAGTAACCGCACAGTAATGGGCGGAGCATATATGAAGCTGCTTAAGCTCACGGAAAGCGGTACAGAATGATAAGGAGATTTATATGATAAAAGCAGTGATATTTGATTTGGACGGAGTTCTTGTAACTACAGATGAACTGCACTTTTCAGCATGGAAGGCTTTGGCAGAGGAGCTTGGAATAGACGGCTTTACAAAGGCAGATAATGCAAGACAGAGAGGTGTAAGCCGTATGGCATCCTTGGAGGTTGTTCTTGAAAAGACGGAGAGAAAATTTTCTGATGATGAAAAAATTATTCTTGCAGAAAAGAAAAATGATATGTATGTTAAATCACTTTCGGGCTTATCAAGAGCAGACGTGCTGCCCGGTGTGTTTGACTTTATTGCATACATAAAATCAAAGGGAATAAAAGCTGCGGTCGGTTCCGCAAGTAAAAACACACCGCTTATTTTAGATAAAACAGAGCTTGCGCCTTGCTTTGACGCGGTAAGCTGCGGTCTGGATACAACACGCTCAAAGCCGGATCCGGAGGTATTCCTTATTGCGGCGGAAAAGCTTGGTATAGAACCGTGCGATTGTGTCGTTGTTGAGGATTCTGATGCCGGAATTGAGGCGGCAAAAACGGGAGGAATGTATGCAATAGCGGTTGGTGCCGCGGAGCATAATCCAAAGGCGGATGTTTCGGCAGAAGACCTGAACAGTCTGTATAAAGCTCTGAGTATTTTTGCATGACAGGAGAGAATACAATGGTTGACTTTATTTTGTCAGAAAAGGACTTTATTGAAGACAATATTCCGTGGAACGGAAACCGATTTCTTATCGGGAACGGTTATTTCGGTATACGCGGAACACTTGAGGAATACACTAAGGAGCAGATGTGTGCCGTCAATATGGCAGGCATATACGACCGTGCAGGGGATGCATGGCGCGAATCGGTGAATGCACCAAATCCCTTGCATACATACGTTATTGTAAACGGCAGAAAATACGCTATGCCGCAGGATAAGCCGTTGTCACACACACAGACGCTTGATTTTGAAAACGGCTTGCATAGCCGCAAAACCGAGTGGCAGACAGAGAACGGAATAATAACGGTTAAGTGTGAGAGATTTGCAAGCATGAGCCGCCGTCACTTAATAGCAATGCGTTATACATTTTCAGCTGATTTTGAATGTGATGCGGAAATCGTAACCGGTATTGACGGTGATGTATGGGACATCAACGGTCCTCATTTTGCGAGAATGCGCACAGGCTTTGAGGATGGAGTGAATTATGTCACCGGAATGACTGGGGAAAAGAATATTTTCGTAACCGTCCGCGAAAGCGTAAAGGCTGAATTTGTCGCAGCGCAGACGACGGAGAGCGGGGAAAAATCAATATACCGACATTTTTCATTTAAGGCGGAGCCGGACAAGACATACACAATAGAAAAGCTTGCAGAGATAACAACATCGGCTGACGACTTCGATAGTAATGACGATATTGAGAAACTGACATATTCCGAACTAAAAGCTGAGCATACAGCCGAATGGGAAGGAATATGGGATATTTCAAAAATCACGATAGACGGCGACGACGAGGCAATGTATGCGCTTAATTATTCTATATATCATCTGAACTGTATTGCGCCGAGAGGTCAGAAAGGAAAATCAATTCCGGCAAGAGGCCTTTCGGGACAGGTGTACAAGGGTGCTGTGTTCTGGGACACGGAAATGTTTATGATAGATTATTATATTCACACCGAGCCGGAAATTGCAAAAACACTTCTGCAGTACAGAATTGAAACTATAGACGGAGCGAGGGCGAAGGCAAAGGAATACGGACTTAACGGCGCATACTACGCATGGGAAAGTCAGGAGGGCGGCTATGAGGGCTGCTCCGACTACAATGTAACGGATGTATTCACAAACCGCCCCATGCGCACACATTTCCGCGATAAGCAGTATCATGTTTCAGCCGCGGTGGTGTATGGAATTATGAAGTATATACGCGGCACAGGTGATTATTCCATACTCAACGAGGGCGCTATGGAGGTTATCATAGAGTGCGCCGAGATGTACCGTTCGCTGCTGTTGAAATACGCGGATAAGCCGTATTATGAAATACATGATGTTGTGGGTCCCGACGAATACCACGAGCGCGTAAATAACAACGCTTATACAAACAGAATGGCAAAATTTGTTTTTGACACCGCGTTTGAAATGCTTGATAAGCTTGAAGCAGAATATCCGGAGGAAACAAAGAGGCTTGATGAGGTATATAATCTCAAGGAAATAAAAGCTATTTTTAGGGACTCCTCAGAGAATATATTTATACGAGAGCCTGACGAAAACGGAATAATAGAGCAGTTTGACGGTTATTTCGCACTTGAGGACACAACAGTTGACACGGTTCGGTCGAGACTTCTTAACCCAAAGGAATACTGGGGCGGAGCTTACGGCGTGGCTGCTGGAACGCAGGTCATAAAGCAGGCGGACGTTGCGGCAATGCTCTCTATGTTTAAGAATGATTACAGCACCGATATAATGAAGAAGAATTTCGACTACTATGAGCCGAGAACGGAGCACGGCTCATCGCTTTCAGCATGTATGTATTCATTGCTTGCCTGTCTTACGGACAATACCGAAACAGCATATCCCTTATTTATGAAGTCGGCAAAGGCTGATTTAACAAAGGGCGGCAAGGAATGGGCAGGGCTTATATATATAGGCGGAACCCATCCGGCAAGCGAGGGCGGCGCATGGATAGTCGCAGTAAACGGCTTTGCGGGTATAACCGAAAAAGACGGAAAGCTCATATGCGAGCCGTCACTGCCAGAAAAATGGAAGGGCATGAGTTTTAAGCTGATGTATGAGAATAAGAGGTACAGTGTTAAAATAGAAAACGGGAACGGTATAATAACAGAATTATGAGAAAGAAGGCGGGAATTTAAAAATGTATGACGTGCTTACGGAATATCATATAAACATGATATTCAGAATGCTGATAAGCTGTATGTGCGGTATTGCAATAGGCTTTGAAAGAGAGAACCGCGCAAAGGAAGCGGGAGTGAGAACACACTGTATTGTGGCGTGCGCATCGGCAATGATGATGATAATCTCAAAGTACGGCTTTGAGGATTTAATACAGACATACACTTCCGCGGATGTAAGGCTTGATCCGTCGCGAATGGCACAGGGTATTGTAACGGGTGTCGGATTCTTGGGTGCCGGAACAATATATGTGCAGCGCAGCAACATACGAGGGCTTACAACCGCGGCGGGACTGTGGGCAACCTGCGGCATAGGAATGGCAATAGGCGGGGGAATGTATGTTATCGGGTTCGCTTCAACGCTTATAATATTGGCGGCGCAGCTCCTTCTGCACAGCAGCGGCAAATTCATGGTTTCGCACAAAAGCAAATACATAAAAATATACGGAATAGAAAGCCCTGATTTTCAACAGCAGACAACAGAGATTTTAAAACAGATGCACGTTACGGTGAATGAGGTTGCCGTGGCAAGACACTCAAGCGGATTATATGACTACACCTTCTACTGCGAAATGCCCGGCAGTGTGGTGGAGGAGGAAATAATAAAGCAGTTTGAAAACAAATGCACATTAGATACTACAAGATAATATAAAAGCATAGGCTCCTCATCTCAGAATATACGGTATTCCCCCTTAGCTGTATGGCTATTTTTTGGATATTTCTCTCTCCCTCTCCAAGCCGTGTATTCTGTGATGAGGAGCTTATAAAATATTAGGATAATGAAACGGAGTGAATGATAAATGGATTTATATGACGGACATATGCATACCGTAAATTCTCTGGACGGAGGACAGACGGTGGAGGAAATCTGTCAGACCGCGGCAGCAAGAGGGTTATCGGGTGTTTCGATAACGGATCATGTTGATATGTGGTTTTACAAGCGTGAGAATACGGAGGAAAGAATAAGGACCTGTATTGAACAGGTCAACTCTGCGCGTGAGAGGTATATAGGCAGACTGAAGCTTCTTCAAGGCGTTGAAATGGCGGAATATCTCTATTCGCCGGAGGAAGCGGAGATAATAATGAAGCTGACTGACTATGATGTTATTTTAGGCTCTGTGCACAGTGTGCTGTATGAGGACTGGACAGACAGCTATTCGCGGCTACCGTTCGGGGAGATGGATGCGCCGAAGGAAAAGCTTATCGGATTTATGCGTGAGTATTTTGCGAGAGTGGCGGAAATGGCAGAGAAAACGGATTTTGATGTTTTAAGTCATCTGACCTGCCCGCTCAGATATATAAACGGAAAGTTCAGCAGAGGAATTGACATCGATTATTTTAAAAATGAAATAAACGGAATTTTAGAGTTGATAATTAAACGTAATATTGCTCTTGAGGTGAACACCTCCGGAATTAACACCTCGTTCGCATCATTTATGCCGGGAGCGGATATTATTAAGAGCTATTATGATATGGGCGGCAGGCTCATAACAATAGGCTCCGATGCCCATGTATCGTCAAATATCGGCTCGGGCTTAGAAGAAGCGGCAGAGCTTCTTAAGAGCATAGGCTTTAGAAGCTATAACTATTATGAAAAAAGGATGCCGAAAGAGGTTTTGTTTGAAGGAGGGGGTGACACGAATGCCTGATATAACAGCATTGGGAGAAATTTTGATTGATTTCACACCAACCGGCAAACAAAACGGAATAAACACCTACGGACAAAATCCCGGCGGAGCGCCGGCAAATGTTCTTGCGACGGTTTCAAAATACGGGGGAACAGCGGCTTTTATAGGTAAGGTAGGCAAGGATATGTTCGGCGATTTCCTGACAGACAGCCTTAAAAAAGCAAATGTTGACACAAGCAGAGTAGCGGTGGACGAGGAGCATAATACAACTCTTGCATTTGTAGCCCTTGATGAGAACGGTGACCGCAGCTTCAGCTTTTACCGCAATTTCGGCGCGGATATATATCTCACAAAAGAGGAGATTCCGGCAGAGCTTATACAAAGCTCAAAAATATTTCATTTCGGCTCGCTTTCGCTCACTGATGAGCCGGCAAGGTCGGCAACGGATTATGCTTTAAAGCTTGCCAAAGACAGCGGATGCGTTATTACTTTTGATCCGAATTACCGCGAGCTGCTGTGGAAGAATGAGGATACGGCCATAAACACTATCCGCGGCTATATCGGCTATGCCGACATAATGAAGGTATCAAAGGAAGAAGCTCAGATGCTCGGCGGTGAGCAGGATACCGACCGCGCAGCGGGAAAGCTTATGGATACGGGGCTTGAAATTCTCCTTATAACCGACGGAGCAAATGGAGTAACCTACTACTGCCGTGAGGGAATGGGCTTCGTACCGGCAATAAAGGTAAAAGCGGTTGATACAACGGGCGCGGGAGATATATTTTTCGGAACGTTTATATATGAGTTTTTAAAGGACGGAAAATTCTTTGATGAAATACAAATGGAACACATTGAAAACTATATAGGAATGGCGGTAAGGACTTCGGGTCTGAGTACGACAAAAGCCGGAGCAATTCCGTCAATTCCGGAATATGAGGAGGTATTAAAATTATGAAGAGCGCAGTTTTTTACGGAAAAGAAGATTTAAGAATTGAGGAGCTTGAAATCCCTGAGGTAAAGTCTGACGAGGTGCTTATAAAGGTTCATGCCTGCGGTATATGCGGAACCGATATGCACATATTTGACGGTGACGAGGGCGCGGCGGCGACACCGACGGGGACGGTTCTCGGACATGAGTTTGCCGGAGAGATCGTTAAGGTCGGAGCAGCCGTTACAGACTTTAAGACGGGTGACAGGGTGTGTGTTGATCCGAATAAGCTCTGCAATAAGTGTTATTTCTGCAAGAGTGGAATGGGACATTTCTGTACGGATATGATCGGCATAGGAACAACGGTAAACGGAGGGTTTTCCGAGTATTGTGCCGTGCCGGATTCACAGGTATATAAGTTTTCGGACGGAACCTCCTATGCAAAGGCGGCAATGACGGAGCCTGTGGCATGCTGTCTGCACGGAATAGATATGTGCAGTATTAAGCACAGCGACACGGTTGCAATTATAGGCGCAGGAATGATAGGTCTTATTATGCTTCAGCTTGCAAGGCTGGGCGGAGCAAGAAGAGTAATAGTGCTTGAGCCGATTGAAGAAAAAAGAAAAATCGCGGAGAAGCTTGGTGCCGATCTCACAATAGATTCAATTAATGATGACGTTAATTCTGTTCTTGCAGAAAACGGAATAAAGCAGATTGATGTTGTTATAGAGTGTGTGGGAAGAATAAACACTCTTGAAATGGGAATAGAAATTGCGGGCAAAAACTCAACGCTTATGATGTTCGGGCTTACAAAGCCGGATGCCGTTCTGCCGATAAGGCCCTTTGAGATATTCAAAAAAGAAATTGTCTTAAAGGCATCCTACATAAATCCGTACACTCAGGAGCGCGCGCTCGGTCTTATAGATTCGGGGAAAATTGACGTTGAGTCGATGATATACAAGGAGATTTCATTAGATGAGCTGCCGGAGATACTTGCGGATAAGTCTGAGAGAGCGAAAGGAAAGTATATAGTAAATCCACAGATGTAAATAGAAGAATAAGGCTTAAGAGACTAGAGCCGGAGACTGAATATATATATTGCTACCGGGAAGGTATACGGCGGTGACGAGCTGATGTATTACGGTATTGAGCCGGAGTTTGAGTCATGCGATTTTGACTCATATACAATGATTTTGAAGAGAGCAGAGTAGGTTGTTTATATAGGGTTTCAACAAAAAAGCAGGTAAGCGATAAAGACGATATTCCGATGCAGAAACAGGCATGTACTGAATTTGCAGAGAGTAAAGGCTGGATTATTACAAAAGAGTTCCTGGAAAAGGGAGTGTCAGGCTATAAACTGACATCCAATGAACGTGATGTTTTGCAGGATTTAAAGGAGTCGGCGTTAAGACGTGAATTTGATGTTCTGCTTGTATTTATGTTTGACAGACTCGGCAGACGTGATGATGAGACACCGTTTATTGTAGAATGGTTTGATAAGCAGGGGATTGAGGTATGGAGCGTGAAGGAAGGTCAGCAGACCTTTGAAAAGGATAATCCGTATAGTTCCCCGTATGGTGATGTAATAATGAATAGTGCCTGCCACGCGTGGAGCTGTACACCGTCGTATTTCATACGAAAGTATGAGTATATTAGGTAAAACTATTTTTCAAACAATGCCTATAGGCTTCTGCGATGAGAGATTTTTACAAACAGCAATCCTTGCAGAGTTTATAAATAAATTAACGAAAGGAATATAAGCAATGAAAACAATTTTATTTCAAGGTGATTCAATAACAGACGCAGGGCGTTCAAGCGAGAATGATAATGAAAGAGGATATGGATATGCTACGCTTGTATCGGCAAAGCTCGGATTTGATTTTCCGGGAGAATACAAGTTTTTAAACAGAGGCATATCGGGTAACAGAAGCATTGATTTGCTTGCAAGAATTAAGCCGGACATTACAGCCTTAAAGCCTGATGTGATGAGTGTTTTGATTGGTATAAATGATGTTTGGCACGAATTGCACGGAAACGGTATAGATGCCGAAAAATACGAACAGTATTATGGTATGCTTATTAATGAGGTAAAAGAGGCACTGCCTGAGATACAAATCATGATATTGGAGCCGTTTGTGTTAAAAGCATCCGCAACAGAGGATAATTGGGATTATTTCAGAACCGAAACGGAAAAGAGAGCTGCTGCTGCCAAAAGGATAGCGGAAAAATATAATCTGACTTTTATTCCGCTAATGAAGAAGTTTGATGAAGCTGCAAAGCTTGCAAAGCCGAGTTATTGGCTTGCAGACGGCGTACATCCGACTGCAGCAGGTCATGAGCTTATTGCTAGGGAATGGATTAATGCGTTTGATAATCAGCTGTAAAAAGATATATAAAAACTTATAGGATGAATAATTTGGCGGATGAACGGTTGTAAAGTCAGAACGTATAAATTTAAATGAGAAAGTATATCGGG
>JBJEIW010000135.1:0-11108 GCA_051877435.1 Candidatus Ornithomonoglobus sp. | reverse complement strand
AGCCTGAAAAATCATTTCCGTTTTCTGCGGCAAGATATGCAAGAAGCTCTATCCATGCATAGTGATTATCCGTGCCGTAGGACGCAATATCAGCCTCCATAGCGTCGCATAGCGCTTCATATGACACGTTAAAATCCACCCATTTTATAAAACCTTCCTCCTGTTGGGTGTCATTTTCTGTATTCATGGCGGTGCGCACGGAGACGTGAAAAAAATAAGCGGCACCGATTATGAGAATAAGGACGGATAGAATTATAATCAATGTTTTCTTTGAAAGCCTGACAAGCATACACACGCCTCGATTCTTTTTTTTATTATATATTTAAGTATATTTTTTGGCAATGAAAAAATGCCCTTAAATAAGAACTTGCAGAAAATATATCAATGTGATATAATGAAAATAGTCAAGCATTTCTTTGGATTTCAGATATATAATAAAAGGTCAGAAAGAGAGGTTATATCATGAGAAATAATAAAAGAATGATAATGACAGCGTCAAGCTTATGTGTTGTTTTGTCGGCTGCATCGGCAGCGGGATTTGCCGCGGAGCGTGATATTAATATTTCGTTTGTTGTCGGCGAGAATAAAATCAACATTAACGGCGCTGAGACGGAAATCACAGCACCGTATATTGTTGATGATACCACGCTTGTGCCTCTTCGTGTAATCAGCGAGGGTCTCGGAGCGGAGGTCATATGGGATGAGGAAAGCAGCGCCGTAACGGTACAGGACGGCGATAAGCTTATAAAGCTGCATATCGGCAGCGTAACGGCTGCGGTAAATGATGAGGAATACACACTTCCGGCAGCGGCAGAGCTGAAGGATGATACCGCGATGGTACCGATAAGATTTATTTCCGAAACACTTGAAGCAAAGGTTGAATGGGAGCAGAAAGCAATGAGAGTAACGATTACAAAGAATGTGGGTGTATCCGCGCTTGCAAAGGTTGACAATACCAAATGGAACTACAATGCGGAGGACGATGTGTACTGGCAGGTCGGGATTGAGTACTGCTCAAAGCCCGCGGATACACAGTATGAAACAATGGGTATTTTTGTTCCCGCGCAGTATATTAATGCCGTGGACAACGGTGACGGAACCTTTACCTGCGAATTGAACAAGGAGGCGCAAATCGGTAATTATACCGCCGAAACAGCTCCGATCGTAATTCCGGTGGACACTCCGGGATATATGTCGATGAAAGCGCCGACCGATTATGTGAAAGGCGTAAGCAGCTATACGGATGCCGGCTTTATATATGTAAAAGCAGGCTGCCGTGGACGCAATGAGGGCGCTCCGGCAGGCATTACGGATTTAAAGGCGGCGGTTAAATATCTTCGTTATAACGGCGGAAGCATTGCGGGCAGCGCCGACAGGATTTTTACCTTCGGTATGAGCGGCGGCGGCGCGCAGAGCGCATTGATGGGCGCTGCGGGCGACAGTGATTTATATACGCCGTATCTTGACGCGATAGGCGCTGCGGACGGTTACAGTGACGCGGTTGCAGGTTCAATGTGCTGGTGTCCGATCACAAATCTTGATTACGCGAATGAGGCGTATGAGTGGAACATGGGAATAACGCGTACAGGTCTTGATGAGAATATGCAGACATTGTCGGATAATATGGCAAAGGCATACGCGGAGTATATCAACGCGCTCGGATTAAAGGACAGCGGGGGAAATGTTTTGACATTGTCTGAATCGGAAAACGGCATATATCAGTCAGGCAGCTATTATGACTACATAAAGGCTGAAATTGAAAGGTCTCTGAATAACTTCCTTAGTGATACAACCTTCCCGTATACGCTGCAGCAGTCAGGCCCGATGGGTGGCGCAGGAGGTCCGGGCGGTGACATAGGTGAAATTCCCGGCGACAGAAATTTTGCGGAAATAGACGGAATTAACCGTATTGAAAATAATGCGGACAATAAGAAAGAGGCGGTAACCTATCAGACTGCGCAGGAGTATATCAACAGTCTGAACAAGGACGGCGAATGGATCACTTATGACAGCGCATCAAATACCGCGGTAATTACGAGTGTTGAGGATTTCGTAAAGGTCTGCAAGAATGCGTCAAAGAGCGTCGGCGCGTTTGACGATCTGAATGCCGTACAGGGTGAAAATATTCTGTTTGGCTATGGTGACGGTCAGGGCACTCATTTCGATCCGGTTATGGCGGAGCTGCTGAAGGATGATGAGCAGTACGGCGGCGCTTATGCGGCTGATATGGAAAAGACGGACAGTCTGGGCAATACGGTGAATTACCGTATGAATATGTATAATCCAATGTATTATCTTGAGGATTATTATGAGGGATACAAGACGGCAAATGTGGCGGAATACTGGCGCATACGAACAGGTATTAATCAGGGCGACACAGCGCTTTCAACCGAAATAAATCTTGCTCTTGCCCTTGACAGCTATGGCGCGGACGTGGATTTTGAGATGGTATGGGGGCTTGGTCATGTAATGGCGGAGCGTATGGGTAATTCAACGGATAACTTCATTTCATGGGTAAATGAATGCTTGCAGAGTAAGTGACAGCATGATTATGCAGGGAGTGAGGAAAGCGGTTTACCACGGAGACTGATAATATGGACGATACAGAAATTTTTTCACAACTGAACTATTCGGAATATCCCGGTCTTTCAACGGTCAGGCTTGCGGCTCAGAACGGTGATTATGATACCGCAAAAAAGGAGCTTTTAAGCTATTACAGACAGAGGAAGGCTGCGGGTACTGTGCGCGCCTTAAAAATTACGGAGGCAGACCGTAATCAAGGAATCGCGGAGCTTGCACTTGATAATATTCTCACGGGTCCGTATGAGCTTGATATGCCGATCGGACGACTTATCGTAGAGGGAATTGGGGAGAGAGCGGCAAGGTATTATACGGCGGATGTTACCGAAAAGGCGGCGGCCGAGCTTGATAACGGCAGCTTTTCGGTAATGCTTTTCGGACGGCAGAAGCAGGCTTATCCTGTAATCGTAAAAGCGAAGGAGAGCGGCGATGCGCCGATGCTGAAGGTTACAACAACGGACGGCGCGGAGCATATAATTTATGCGAACAATGATACATATATAAGCGCGGGTGAGGCGGACAAACCGCACGGCAGCGAGAGCGTTATGTATGTGCATGAAGAGAGCGGCAATCCGGAGGAGGCGGTCGGGGAGCGGACACGGCGCGCATATATAAACTTTCCGCTTTCGCCAATTTCGGGAAAGCGGATAGCACGCGCGGAGCTTGCAGTTAAAGCGTATGTTGACGGCGGCTGTGACACCGGCAGCAAGGATGTATTTATAATAAGCATAGGCGATACAGCGTGGAGCGAGGACACATTGAGCTGGTCGGGTGTGGGCGGCAGCATATATTCATGGCATGACAACAAATCCGGCCCGCCGTGGAACTCGCCGGAAAATTCCGACAGTGAATATCTTAACGTGACCGCGCGCTTCCGGTTCGGCACTCCGATGGCGTATGAGTATCTGAAATGTATTGCAGACCCGGAGGGTTATCCCGAGGGGGAGCAGTACGGAAAAAAGCTGCTGTTTCTGATGAGGGCGTTTGCGGAAAAGAAGGAATACGGCTTTAACAGAACCCTTGAAACAGGGGAGCGTCTCAGCAGGTGGGTGGATATAATTGACGCGCTTATGGACACTCCGGCAATGACACCGGATATTTTCTGTAATCTCATATCATTTGTGCGGGGTGACTGTGAATTTATAAACAGTCTTGATATAGAAAACGACGCATACTGGTGGAGCAACTGGAGAATAGTCGCGAATGCCGGCTTCTTTAAGGGAACAGAATATTTACCGGAATTTAACACATACAGAGAGTTCAGGGAAAAGGCGGAAGAAAATATCAAATACTGCATGGCTCTTTTATATAATGCTGATATGAGCTTTAGGGAGGCGGGTCCTGCATATGCTCTGTGGTGCGCTGAGCTGTTTTGTGACTGCATAGAAATGGCGGAGATGAACGGTCATCCGATAAGCGCAGAGCTTAAGGAAAAGCTTAAATATGCCGCGAGGTTCGCTATGGAAAGCTTTTGTCCCAACGGATACGATACAAACATAGGCGACTCAAATTATATAAATAAGCTTGGCAGCTTTAAAAGACTTGCGGATTTTTTGAATGATGATGCGCTCGCAGCGTATGCAAGCGGCGGCAGGGAAGGCATCCCCGGCTATCTTTCAAGCTTTTACGCTGATGCAAATTCCGCTTTTATGCGAAACAGCTGGAATCCTGATAATGCGGTTTATGTAAGCTTTTTAAATAATCCGTATGACGGTCACGCGCACCCGGATTCAAATCAGGTGCTTATGTATGCCTACGGAAAGCCGCTCCTTATTGACAGCGGACGCTACAGCTACAGCAGCTATAACGATATTTACAACAGGCTGCGAACAGCGGCTGCGCATAATACGATAGAGGTCGTTGGCGAGCCGCTTGCACCGCATTCCGCCGCTGCAAAGCCTTTCATATACCATATAAGCAATAAAGCGTTTGAGTTCAATACATCGGTACAGACCGGATATGAGGCCATAGCGCATACAAGGAATGTATTGTTTATGTATGACGGATACGCGATAGTAACTGATTACATTGAGAGTTCGGAAAATCATCAGTACCGCCAGAACTGGCACTTTATGCCGTCAGCCAATGCAAAGGCGGACGGAGGAAGAGTACAGACAGCGTTTAATAACCAAGCGAACATAACGATAGTAAGCGCGGGAGTAAAGGCTGAAATACTTGACGGCTTCCATAGCGCAAACTACGGACTTGCGGCAAGGAGCAGTTACGCGTCATATTTAAAGACAGGTAAAACGGTTAAGCTTGATACGGTCTTATATCCGCAGAGAGCCGGAGAGGAGCCGCCGGAGCTTGAAGCAATTGAACTTGAAAACGGAGTCGAAAAAAGCGCGGTGAGGCTCAGCGGCGCGCTTAACGGATTGTATTATGTAAACCATACGGACAGCAGTGACGGATGCATTACCGACGGCAGAGATTCCTATAAAACAGATGCAAAGCTGTTCTATGCCGAGGGCGGCAGAATTATTCTTGCGCACGGAAAGAGTGTTATAAAAAACGGAAAAATATTGATTGAAAGTCCGCGCGCTATACCGGATATAAGTATAGTGATAAAAGACGGTGTAATGAATATTTATGGTGACAGCATTACCGTGGCTGTAAGTCCGAAAAATGCGGTAAAAATCAAAGCTGACGGAATACGCAAGGCGTATATTAACGGCAAGGAGTCGAAGATCATTGTTACTAACGGATATATTGTATCTGTTGAAGTGAATATTTCGTAATTAGCGTTAAATTATTGTTTAGCTGCCAACCCCCCTTCCGAAAATCGCTTTGCGATTTTCTCCCTCCCCCCTTTTTGATAATTGCCTGCGGCAATTCTAAAAAAGGGGGGCAAGAATTAGCCGCTAAACAATAATTTATACAAAATAAAAGAACACTTAAAAAAGGAACCTCCCCGAAACCCATATAGGATTTCAAGGAGGTTATTTTATTTATTCAAGTATAAATCACTGTGAAATTATTTCTCAGCCTTCTTAACGAGCGCCGCATACTTCTCCTCAGCGTTCTTAACAGCCTTGTCGAAGAGCTGCTCTGCTCTTGCCGGGTTAGCTCTCTTGAGTGAGTTGTAACGAACCTCACCGTCAAGGAACTCCTTGTAATCCTTAGTCGGAGCCTTTGAATCGAGCTGGAACGGATTCTTACCCTCAGCGGCAAGACGCGGGTCGAATCTGAAGCAGTGCCAGTAACCTGACTCTACTGCGAGCTTCTCCTCTGTCTGAGCCTTTGCCATACCCTTCTTGATACCGTGGTTGATACACGGAGCGTATGCGATTATGAGTGACGGACCGTGATAGCTTTCAGCCTCCTCTATAGCTGTGAGACACTGCTGCATGTTGTAGCCCATAGCAACCTGTGCAACATAGATATAACCGTAGCTCATAGCGATCGCAGCAAGGTCCTTCTTCTTAACTTCCTTACCTGCAGCCGCGAACTTAGCGATAGCGCCTGTCGGTGTAGCCTTTGATGACTGACCGCCTGTGTTTGAATAAACCTCTGTATCGAATACGAGAATGTTTACATCGTTGCCTGATGCAAGAACATGGTCAACACCGCCGAAGCCTATATCATAAGCCCAGCCGTCGCCGCCGAAGATCCACATTGACTTCTTAGCAAGGTATTCCTTGTCAGCCAATACGTTCTTAGCTTCCTCTGAATTAACGTTAGCGATTGCCTTAATAAGCTCCTGAGCCGGAACAGCGTTGCACTTGCTGCAATCCTTTGTCTCAATGAACTTATCAAACGCAGCCTTAACGTTTGCGTCTGTTTCAGCTATCTTTTCAGCCTTTGCGATTGTCTGTGTTCTGATTGTATCCTGAGCAACAAACATACCGAGACCGAACTCAGCGTTATCCTCAAAGAGTGAGTTAGCCCAAGCCGGACCGTGTCCCTCAGCGTTTGTTGTATACGGGTTTGACGGACATGAACCGCCCCAGATTGATGAACAGCCTGTAGCGTTTGCAAGATACATTCTGTCACCGAAGAGCTGTGTAACGAGCTTAGCGTACGGTGTCTCGCCGCAGCCTGCGCATGCGCCCGAATACTCAAGATACGGCTTCTTGAACTGTGAACCCTTAACCTTTGCAGCCGGGAACTTGTCAAGAACCTCTGCCTTTTCGCTGAGCTTTGTAGCGAAATCGAATGAAGCCTGCTGATCAAGCTGAGTATCGAGCATTTCCATAACGAGTGTGTCAGCCTTGTTGTTGCCCGGACATACGTTAGCGCATGAACCGCAGCCTGTACAGTCAAGAACCGAAACAGCCATTGTGTAATAGAGACCATCAAGCTGCTTAGCCGGAGCGTACTTAATGCCTTCCGGAGCGTTGTCAAGCTCTTCCTTGGTAAGAACAACCGGACGTACGCAAGCGTGCGGACATACGAATGAACACTGACCGCACTGGATACATGTATCAGGATTCCATGACGGAACCTTTACAGCGATGCCGCGCTTCTCAAATGCCGCCGAGCCTGACGGAACCTCGCCGTTCTGATACTTAACGAAGTCTGAAACCTTCAGCTTTGCGCCCTGGAATGCGTTGATCGGAACAAGAATGTTGTTAACGTAATCAATGAGCTCGCCCTCGCCGTCGTGATGGATCGCAATATCCTCATCCTCGCAGTCCTTCCAGCTTTCGGGAACGTCTACCTTAACAACCTGCTGCGCGCCTGCGTCGATAGCGTCCCAGTTCATCTTAACGATGGCCTCACCCTTCTTAGCATATGAATGCTCTGCGGCTTCCTTCATGTATCTGATAGCGTCATCTGACGGAATAATATCAGCGAGCTTGAAGAATGCTGACTGGAGAACGGTGTTGATTCTGTTTCCGAGACCAATCTCAAGACCGATCTTAACACCGTCGATTGTGTAGAACTGAATGTTGTTCTCTGCGATATATCTCTTTACCTGACCCGGAAGGTGCTTGTCAAGCTCTTCGCCTGTCCATGAGCAGTTAAGGAGGAATACGCCGCCCGGCTTAACATCCTGAACCATATCATACTGACGTATGTATGATGCCTTGTGACAAGCAACGAAGTCAGCCTTGCTTACGAGATATGTCGAAGTGATAGGAGCATGACCGAAACGGAGATGTGAGCATGTGAGACCACCCGACTTCTTTGAGTCATAGTCGAAGTAAGCCTGTACATTCATGTCTGTGTGGTCACCGATGATCTTTACTGAGTTCTTGTTTGCACCTACAGTACCGTCTGCGCCCAGACCCCAGAACTTACAGCTCTTGATGCCTGCCGGTGTTGTATCCGGATTTTCGCCGAGCGGGAGTGAGAGGTTGGTAACGTCATCGTCGATACCTACTGTGAAGTGCTTCTTTTCTGTGTTCTTATATACAGCAACGATACATGCCGGAGTTGTATCCTTTGATGCGAGACCGTAACGACCTGCGTATATGTCTACGTTCTTAAATTCGCTTTCCTGAAGAGCTGCAACAACGTCGAGGTAAAGCGGCTCGCCCAGAGCGCCCGGCTCCTTTGTTCTGTCAAGAACAGTTACCTTCTTTACTGTCTTAGGAATAACGTCAACGAGGTGCTTAACCGAGAACGGTCTGTAAAGTCTTACACATACAAGACCTACCTTGTCACCCTTTGCGTTGAGGTAATCAACAGTTTCCTTGATTGTGTCGCATACGCTGCCCATAGCAACGATGATCTGCTCAGCATCCTCTGCGCCGTAGTAGTTGAAGAGCTTATAGTCTGTGCCGATCTTCTCGTTTACCTTGTTCATATATTCCTCAACAACCTCAGGGATTGCAAGGTAAGCACCGTTGCATGCCTCACGAGCCTGGAAGAATACGTCGCCGTTCTGAGCTGTACCGCGCTGCGCCGGATGCTCAGGGTTGAGTGATGAACGTCTGAATTCATTTATTGCATCCCAGTCAACCATCTCTGCTAGATCGTTGAAATCCCAGCAAGCAACCTTCTGGTACTCGTGTGATGTTCTGAAGCCGTCAAAGAAGTGCAGGAACGGGATTCTGCCCTTGATTGTCGAAAGGTGAGCAACAGCGCCCAGATCCATAGCCTCCTGCGGATTTGTTGACGCCAACATTGCAAAGCCTGTCTGACGACATGCCATAACGTCGCTGTGGTCACCGAAGATTGAGAGCGCATGTGAAGCGATACAGCGCGCCGATACGTTGAATACGCACGGAAGCTGCTCACCTGCGATCTTGTACATGTTCGGGATCATAAGAAGAAGCCCCTGTGATGCGGTATAAGTGGTTGTAAGAGCGCCTGCTGTAAGCGAGCCGTGAACGGCGCCTGCAGCGCCTGCCTCTGACTGCATCTCAACAACCTTAACCTCGTTGCCGAAGATGTTCTTCATACCGGCAGTAGCCCATTCGTCTGTTACTTCAGCCATTGTTGATGACGGAGTAATCGGGTAGATAGCAGCAACGTCTGTGAATGCATATGAAGCATATGCGGCAGCGTTGTTACCATCCATGGTTTTCATTTTTCTTGCCATTAATAGTTCCTCCTATAACATTTTAGATTCTTAAATAAAAAGAACCTTTTGTACTTTTGAGGATTATCATACATATAAAACAAAATATATGAATAAATAACCCTTTGCATACTTACATATATATTATCATTTTTTTTACTAAAAATCAAGCCTTTTTGTCATAAAAAACAAGAATTTACTAAAAATTTAGAAAATCAGTAATAGAATTTTCAATTTTATCACATAGACGCCTATAAAAAGCAGTTTTCCGTGACAGCATACAGGAAAAACGGTCAGACAGTGCATGCTTATTTATAAGAAGGAACCTGACGCATGAGTTGAGCAGCTTTTCAAACATAAATAAAATAATACCGTAAAATATAAGCTTGCATGCAAGAGCGGAGAGTCGCAAAAAATACACATCCTTTCAAACTTAGTGTTTTTATTCTTTGCAAAGAAACGAGGTATAACCGTGTAAATATTTACGAATAGCTGTAAAAAATGAAAAATTAGTGTTGACAAACAATAAAACAGGTAGTATAATAAGATATTGTAGTAAGTATCGGGAACGGTACAAATGTAATACGGTAGGAGGAATTAACAAAATGGAAAGAAGAGGAAATATGATGGATTACAGACCCGACATCAAGGTTGTCGATGCGACAATCAGAGACGGCGGTCTTGTAAACAACTTTTTCTTTGAGGATCAGTTCGTAAAAGAGCTGTACGAAACAAACATCAAGGCGGGCGTCGACTACATGGAGTTCGGCTACAAGGCTTCAAAGGAGCTTTTCAACCGCGAGGAATTCGGCGACTGGAAGTTCTGCGATGAGGAATCGATCAGAAGAATTGTAGGCGACAACAACAGCAATCTTAAAATTGCTGTAATGGCGGACGTAGGAAGAACGGATTTTGAAAAGGATATTATTCCGAAGAGCGAGAGCGTTATTGATCTTATAAGGGTAGCTACTTATATACATCAGATGCCGGCGGCTCTTGAGATGATTGAATACTGCCATAAGATGGGCTATGAAACATCATGCAATATCATGGCTGTTTCAACCGCGCGTGAGAGTGATATTGATCAGGCGCTTGAGCTTCTGGGCAAAAGCTCGGTAGATGTTATTTACCTTGTAGACAGCTACGGCTCGCTTTACCCTGAGCAGATTCGCGAGCTTACTCACAAGTATCAGGCGGTAGCGGACAAGTACGGCAAGAAGATAGGCGTACACGCGCATAACAACCAGCAGCTTGCATTTGCAAACACGATAGAGTCATGCACATACGGCGCAAGCTATCTTGACGGTACAATGAGCGGAATGGGCAGAGGCGCAGGCAACTGTATGATGGAAATGCTCATGGGATTTCTGAAGAATCCTAAGTACAAGATAGTTCCTGTTCTCAGGTTCGTTGAAACGCATATCACAAAGCTCAAGGACGAAGGCGTGGTATGGGGCTATGACGTTCCGTATCTCTGCACCGGTATTCTTAATGTGCACCCGCGTTCGGCAATAGCCGCGACAAAGGAACACAACAGAGATTATGCTGATTTCTATATCGGTCTCTGGGACAAGGAATAATCCAAATAATATAAATGAATAAAATTACAGCTCCTGCAGATACTAAGTGTATCGAACGAAAGGAGCTGTTTTTTTATATGAATCAGAAGCTCGGAAAACAGACGGTGGTATTCGGAAAGCCACCGGTCATAATCTCCCATGCCGCCGTGGTCGGCGCAAAGGAGGGCGAGGGACCTCTTAAGGATGATTTTGATATGATAGTGTCTGATGACAAAATGGGAAAGCCGTCGTGGGACCTTGCAGAGGGTGCGTTCCAGAAGGTAGCTGTGGAGCTTGTGCTGAGAAAAGCCGGACTACAAAATGACGATATGGATTATATATTTTCGGGTGACCTGCAGAACCAGTGCGTTGCCACGCATTACGGGATAAGAGGCACCAACATTCCGTTTTACGGTCTGTACGGCGCCTGCTCAACCATGATTGAAGGGCTGTCTGTAGGCGCTTTGTTTGTGGCGGCAGGCTATGCGAAAAAAACGCTG
>JBJEIW010000134.1:0-2582 GCA_051877435.1 Candidatus Ornithomonoglobus sp. | reverse complement strand
ACAAAATTGATTAATTTTGATATGTCAAATTGAACAATACTCCCAATTATCATAAGCCGGCGATTGATAATATTAATCTCACAATAAAAAAGGGCGAGCATATAGTTGTGGTGGGGGAAAACGGCTCCGGAAAGACCACGCTTTCAAAGCTTATAACCGCCTGCTATGAGCCGGAGTGGGGGTATATAACGATTGATGGACAGAATATAAGTGACCTCAGAAAGAAATCATACCTTGAGCAGTTTTCGATTGTCTGCCAGAATTTTGTTCGGTATAACATGACCTTGCGCGAGAATATCGCAATGTCTGATACCAAAGCGATGCAGGATGATGAGCGGCTCAAAGCGGCGGCAAGATGCGCGGGTGTTGACGATACAGTGGAAATTATCGGCGGCTATGACACACAGCTTGGACGCGAGTTCGGCGGCGTGGAGCTTTCGGGAGGTCAGTGGCAGAAGCTTGCCATAGCCCGCGGCCTGTTCCGTGACGCGCCGATAATAATACTTGACGAGCCGACCGCAGCCCTCGACCCGCTTGTGGAATATGAGATACTGACTGATTTTACGGAAATGACCAAGGACAGGACTTCAATCATAATATCCCACAGAATCGGCATCTGCGCAAAAGCCGACAGAATAATCGTGATGAAGGACGGGCAAATTGCCGAGGAGGGCGCGCATAAGGAGCTTATAGAAAAAGGCGGCGAATACAGCCGTATGTGGAGCGCACAGGCGGATTGGTATAAATAAAATTATAGTTATCTGTGCAATTTTACAAAAAATTTATTGCAATAGGGATAAATTTGTAGTATAATATATAATAAGTATTAATGTATGTGCATGATAGGAGGAATGTCATTTAATGAAGATTTGCATATTCGGAGCGGCGAGCAACGAAATAAACCCGCATTTGACGGAACAAACATAAGGGCTTTGGCAAAAAATACGATTATTCCGAAAAATCAATAAGGCGGATTATAAAGGAATCATTAAAAAAGAGTGAGAAAATATGCCTATTAAAAGATGGACCGCGGCGGTATGCGCGGCGGCGGTGCTCCTTTCGGGCACGGCATTTGCAGCGCCTGAGGGTGCGGAGCAGACGGAAATACAGGAAGAAGAAATGGAGGTTTTTGCGGCTTCCTTTGACGGAGGCAGAGGAACGGAGGAGGATCCGTATCTTATATCAAATGAAGCTCAGCTCACATTAGTGGCAGACCTGCCCCAAAAATGCTTTAAGCTGATAAATGATATTGAGCTTGGAAACGACTGGATCCCGTTGGGACTCTATGGCGAGGCATTTGGCGGTATATTTGATGGATGCGGCTTTACGGTAAGCAATATGGTTGTTTCCGACGGCAGCGGCTTTTTCAACAATGTGGCGGGAACGGTTAAAAATCTTAATGTCAAGGGTGAGGTTAACTCGACCAATCAATATACGGGCGGTATTGCCGCACATTCCTCGGGCACCCTTGAAAATTGCAGCTTCAGCGGAACGGTTAAAAGCAGCTATGAGAATCTTTACGATAGTTGGTATATAGGCGGTCTGATTGGAGATAACAGCGGTATGGTCAGCGGCTGCAGTACGAATGGTACTGTTTCGGCCGGAGATGTAAAAGCTGAAAATGCATATGTAGGAGGACTGATTGGTTATAGTAATGGAGCAGTATCGAATTCATATTCCGATTGTTCTGTTACTAAAGAAGGTTACAGAGGTAAAGCAGCAGGCGGTCTGGTAGGATATATGGAAGGAGGGAGCATTCGTTCAAGCTATGCGACAGGAAATGTTGAGCCGTATACAAACAAAGGGACGACATATAAATTTCAATACGGAGGCGGATTGATAGGGTATATTAATAATTGGTCAGAGGGTATTATAATTGAAAATTGCTATGCTGCCGGCTCGTCGGAGGCAGACTCATATGCCGGAGGATTAATTGGATACACAGATGGGTGGTCAATTAATATCAAGAATTGTTATTCTTTAGGCAAACCCAATGCCTCAACAACAGGCGGTTTGCTTGGGTTCTACGGTTATGATCGGCCAATAATAACAAGCTGTTACTACGATAGTCAGACAAGCGGCTGTACTGATTCGGAAAACGGCTCCCCGAAAACAACCTCGGGAATGAAAAACCAGATCATATATGAGAATTGGGATTTTGAAAACATATGGGGGATAGACGAGAGCGAAGCGATAAACAGCGGTTATCCGTATCTGCTTTGGGAGCTTGAAAAGAAAGGCAGCGTAAGCAAAATCACGCTTGACCAAACAAGCGCCGAGATTCAAATGGGTTCATCGTTCACACTCGTTCCCACTGCGGAGGGTGAGAATACCGAGGGTATTTCGTACACATGGACAAGCAGTGATAAAACGATAGCAACAGTTGATAACGGAACGGTGACCGGACAAAATTTCGGTAATGCGGTTATAACGGTATCATACGGCTCGGTGAGCGCAAGCTGTAAGGTAACGGTATTGGATAACAGGATAAAGGTTACCTCGGTAACACTCGATAAGAGCGATGCGGGTATTGTCGTAAACGAGACGGTTCAGCTTACCGCGTCTGTGCTTCCGGAGGATGC
>JBJEIW010000133.1:0-11195 GCA_051877435.1 Candidatus Ornithomonoglobus sp. | reverse complement strand
CCCTTTTTGATAATTGCCTACGGCAATTCTAAAAAAGGGGGGCAAGTTGTACAAACAATAATTTATTACTTTAATTCCAAACACATAAACTCCATATTAAATAAAGCCAAAAATTTTATCATGGTCTGCTATGTTTTAACTGCCTCGTTTCAATGTGTTATATGAGGTTATACTTCCTGAGCGCAGCCTTCAGAGCTTCAAGGTTCTTCTCCTCCATATCTATCAGCGGAAGACGAAGATTTCCGACATTCTTACCCATAAGGTTAAGAGCAGTCTTGACCGGGATCGGGTTGACCTCGATAAAGAGCTTGTTGCAAAGCTCCAAATAATCAAGCTGCATCCTTGTCGCCTTTGCGCAGTCACCGTCAAGATATGCCTGACACATCTCATGCGTTTCCTTAGGCATGACGTTTGCAAGCACTGAGATAACACCCTTGCCGCCGAGTGACATAATCGGAATTATCATATCATCGTTGCCCGAGTATATGTAAAGCTCAGGCACCTCTGCGGCTACTCTTGCCGTGTATGAGATATTTCCGCTTGCTTCCTTTATTGCGACAATATTCTCAACCTTTGCAAGCTCCTTAAGAGCCTCAATTGATATTGAAACTCCTGTTCTTGAGGGAACATTATAAAGAATAATCGGTATGCTTACTGCGTTCGCGATTGCCGTGAAGTGCGCAACAAGACCCTTCTGCGTTGTCTTGTTATAATACGGAGTTACCTGTAAAAGTCCGTCAACACCGTATTCCTCCGCTTTCTTTGAAAGCGCTATTGCGTGTGCTGTTTCATTCGAGCCTGTTCCCGCGATAACCTTAATTCTGCCCGCAGCCTTTTCAGCTGTGAACTTGATCGCAGCGAGATGCTCCTCGTCCGGCATAGTCGATGCTTCACCTGTTGTTCCGCATATTACGATCGCGTCTGTGCCGCTTGCAATATGCCACTCGATAAGCTCGCCTAATACGTCATAATTTGTCTTGTTTCCGTCAAACGGTGTAACGATAGCTACCGCCGATCCGGTAAACGGTAATGTCTTTGCCATTATATAATCAACCCTTTCAATGATATTAGTCCATATAACCCTTGGCTGTGAGCAGCTCTGCAAGTAATACTGCTCCGCCCGCGGCGCCTCTTAATGTGTTGTGGCTCATTGAAACCATCTTGTAGTCATACTGCGTCGACTCTCTCAGACGTCCGCATGAAATAGCCATACCGCCGTCAATCTCTCTTGCTGTCTTAATCTGCGGCTGGTCCGGCTGATCCTTCTCTGTATATACATAAATGAACTGCTTCGGCGCGTGCGGCAAATCAAGCTCCTGCGGAACACCCTTATAGTCTCTCCACATCTGCTCGATTTCATCAACTGACGGCTTGTGTTCACTGTCCTTGAAGGAGAAGAAGATCGCTGCTGTGTGACCGTTTGAAACAGGTACCCTGTATGTCTGACACTCAATCTGCAGCTCTGTTGAAGGAACAATTTCACTTCCTTCAATCTTACCGAGAATCTTGTTCGGCTCAACCTCAGACTTATTCTCCTCACCGCCAATATAGGGAATAAGATTATCCACCATTTCCGGCCATGTTTCAAAGGTCTTGCCTGCCCCTGAGATTGCCTGATAGGTTGTTACCAGAGCATGGTCAATCGGGTACTTTCTGTTGATTACCGCCATTGCCGGAAGATATGACTGGAGCGAGCAGTTTGATTTAACCGCTATAAAGCCTCTCTTTGTTCCGAGTCTCTTTCTCTGCTCCGGAATTATTTCAAGATGCTGCGGATTGATTTCCGGAATAATCATCGGAACATCAGTTGTATGACGATGAGCGCTGTTGTTTGATACAACAGGGCACTCAGCCTTTGCATATCTCTCCTCAAGAGCCTTGATTTCATCCTTTTTCATATCTACGGCGCAGAATACGAAATCAACCATTCCGGCAATCTTTTCAACATCATCCTGCGCGCTCATAACAACCATATCCGCAACCTTTGCGGGTATCTCAGTGTCCATGCACCACTTCTTGCCTACAGCATCCTTATATACCTTGCCCGCGCTTCTGGGCGATGCGGCAAGCACCTTTATATCATACCACGGATGATCCGCCAGAAGCGTGATAAATCTCTGACCGACCATACCGGTAGCGCCTATTATTCCAACATTGTACTTTTCTTTCATTATTACCTAACCTTTCATTCTTTGTATAGTAAAAAACAATAGCCTTCATGCTATTGCTCTTCCATAGACCCATGTTATAAGCGATAGCACTCCACCATTCGGTGACAGTCACAGCGTTATTAGCGATATGACCAGCACAAGGTCTGCGAAGCCCTGCACTTCGGCGCTTTCCCCTTTTACCGTAATTCACCGAATTACGCATTTCTCCTTACGGCTACTTATGAATCGCGCGCCTCTACCTTTATTCTTATTGTACGCTACTATCTTATCACGCTTTTTAGTATGTGTCAAGTGTTTTCACTAATATTTTTCTCTATAAAATCAATTATTTTTTGGCATGCTTGTTCTGCGGCTTCGGTATCGTATTTTTCACACCATGCTTCGGCTTTTTACGTTTTTCCGGAGGCGTTATATCATACACGCGTATCTGAACTATCATTCCTATAACGGCAATTATCAATGCGATAATCCATGTTTTCAAGTCTGCAAAATAAAATCTGAACAGCGCCAGCATGCTTACAGAGGCAATAACACCTCCCGCTGCCGCAGTAATAACCGATACGGTATACTTTGACTTTATTGCCGCAAGAAGTCCCATAATAATTCCTGCCGCCATGTCTATAAGAAGTATTGTGTTTTCCGTTATTCTCGTGTTGGTGGTATACATGGCAGATGTTATTGTAAACGCAAGAAAAAATCCGAGTGCTCCTATGCCTATGAAATATCCGAAGCTCTTGACGAATTTAACAAGCAAAAGCAGAAGCACACCGCCCGCTACCGCAAACAGCAGCATTAAAAGAAAGCTGTCAAATACAAGAAGCCCTATCATTGCGCCTCCAAGTATTCCCACAATCATTCCGCATACACTGACAAGCCATATCATAGCGCCCCGTCCGTGCGTAGCGATAACTACGCCGAGAATAGTCATGGCAAGAAATATTATACTGACTATTATATTACCGCTCGCGCCGTAACGCCCGGTGAAAAAATCTACTACATGGCTCATTTTTCATCCTCCTCTGTTCACAGTATTTTATCACACTAACACAACATTGTCAAGTGCACAAAAAGAGGCTTCCCATACGGGAAACCCCTTTAATTGTACTCTATTTAGTAATCATTTCGCCATAAGGCTGTGATTACGGAGCTACGTAGAAGATTACGTCTGTAACATCTCCGTCAACTTCCTTAACGAGAGCAAGTGCCGGATTTGTATCATTAGCAACTACTGTATCCCATGCGATAATGTTCTTATCATCATCTGTATAAGCCTGGTTGAAGATTGTGTTTGACTGAGTTGCAGAACCAACTGATACTCTGTACTTAGCCTTCTGACCAAAGTCATATACATATGTGTTAGCGCCTGCTATGCTGAGGCTCTCAACATCATTGATGTTTGATACGCCCTCTGCCTTGCTTGTGAAGAGCTCAAGGCTGTTGTTCTGCTTCTTGTAAACCGGACCATAGTATACGTATACATCCTTTGTTGCTGACGGACCCTCATAAGCGATCTCATAAACAGCCTTGCCTCTGCTTGTTGCTGTAAGATTTACAACGTCAGCGTTGAGTGACTTACCGAAGTCATCATTAGCAAGTGTGTTAGCGAGCATTGTATCATATGAAGAATCAGCTGAAATCAATGTGTAAAGGTCGCCGTCCTCAACATAACCGTCTGAGCTTACAACATAAGCGATTACATCACCTTCAGCAGCAGCATCTTCGCCCTCTACGAGAACCTCAATGCCTTCCTGGCCACCCTTAGCAACCAAGATCTGTGAGCATGTTGTACCGTCAACATCTGTTGTACCTACAACCTGTGTAACAACTGCGATCTCAGTTTCAGGTCTGATTGATGAAGTACCCTTGAATACGATAGCGAATCTGTAGTCACCATTGCTGTTCTTATCGAAGAGATATGCATCATACTCAGCCTCATCCTCGAATGATGATACTGAAAGTGTACCAACAGTTGAACCGCTGTTTGACTCGCTCATGTAATTATCCATATCGATAATCTTTGTTGTGCCGTCAGCAATTGTGTATGAACCGAGCTTTGAGCTTGAAGCCTTGAACTCAAGACCTTCGTCACCAACACCGACATAAGCCTTATCGAACTTCAGCTTACCAGCTGAAAGCTTGTATGTACATACTGTCTTACCAGCCTTGATGTTAGCAGCAATCTGTGACTTTGTGAATGTCTGTGATCCTTCGTTCTCCAAGCCTGCTGTAGCATAGTTAGCAAACTTTGCAGCCTCAGTATTATCCTTACACTCATAAGCAACTACTTCTGCATTTGAAGTGATAAGTCTTACAGTCGGATAATCATTACCAGCTGATGTGTACATAGCAACGATTACACCATAGTTCTTCTCTGAGTTACCCTCATCATAGTATGCAACGTAACCGAATGCATCGATGTAAAGTGTGTACTCTGTGCTGAGTTCCATGTCCCCGATTGCAACGAGGTTCTCAACTACATCATAGTCCTGACCGTCAAATCTTACAGTGTAATCTGTTGTGTCACGGCTTGAAAGTGTGCCTGAAACCTGATTTGATGAAACGAGGATGTCATAGTATTCAAGATCGTTAAGATCAAGCTTACCTGTTGATGTTGCAGCATCATTTACATTTACAGCGATTGAAAGAACATCATACTCAGCAAGATCTGTGTATGCGATCTCTGAACCGTCCTTTGTGAATGTGATGTCGATATCCTCATCGTCCGGATCCCACTTCATTGATGAACCGGCATTATCTGAACCCTTGAAGTATACTCTTGCATATGTTGATGTTGTCTGAACTGAGTCAACAATAGCGTCAACATAGTATGAAATCATGATGTACTCATACTTACCGTCTGTTGATGTTGAACCTGTCTCTGTAACGTCAACGAGCTTTACTGTACCTGTAGCATTCTGGAGAATGTACTGATCAATAAGAGCATCTGTAGCTGTACCAACCTCAACACCGTTTACATAGATAACTGCATCTACAGTCTTGTTTTCATCTAATGAAAGATCATACTTGGTTGTTGATGATGAAGTTGAATTCTTGTATACCGGCAGCTTAGCAGCATTTATATATGCTGTTCCGATTGCTGAATCGTCATCTGCAAGATCATCAGCAGCGAATTCAACTATCTTTGAGCTACCATACTGTGTGATTGAAAGGATTGTGTACTCATCAGCGTCATCATCCTTCTGGATAATAGCCTCTGTGTACTCGAAGAGCATTGAAGCTGCATCTGTGTTACCAACATGCATCTCATATGACTCTGTACCCTTTGTGATATTCATGATATCGTCGAAGTTGTCAGCAACCTCAACCTTGTACTTAACTTCGTCCTTGTCAAGACCGTCAGCGCCAACTGATGTCTCCATTACACGACCCTTAACCTTGTAAGCATCATGTCTGTCTGTAAGGAGTGTCTCATAATCTCTGTTCTCCTTACCATCCATCTTCTTAAGAACCGGTGTCTGAACAACGCCTGTAAGAGTTGATGTTGACTCCCATGAATCGATTACGCAAAGCGGAACGTCCAATGTGTTGTAGATAAGAGTAGCAACCTGCGCTCTTGTAAGGTTTGTATCGTTAGTAGCTGATACACCTGATGTGATGCCAAGTGTTGAAGCCTGTGCAACGTAACCTGACGGATATCCGCCCTGGTTCTCAGCATATGTTGTGTAGCCGATAGCAGCTACGAGCATCTTACATGCCTGAGCGTATGTAACCTGATCATTCGGTCCGAATGTTGTATCATCATAACCGTTGATGAAGCCGTCTGAAACACCCTGTGCAATGTAACCTGCTGCCCAGTGAACTGTTGTGTTGGCAGCATCTGCGAACTGTGATGTTGTCTGTGCTGTTGCAGCGTCACCCTCACCAAGAGCCTCTACAGCCATCTTTGTGAACTCAGCTCTTGTTACCTGATTATCCGGGTTGAAAAGACCGTTATCATCACCATTGATTACGCCGAGAGCTGTAAGTGTCTCAACAGCGTTTGCATATGATGCTGAAGCGTCAACGTCCGGGAAAGAAGCAGCAAAAGCTGAAGCTGATGAAGCAACGATTGCAAGAGCAGCAACAGATGAAATTACTTTTTTGAGATTTCTCATTGTCTCAAATCCTCCCTTTTGAATTTGTTCGGGAACCGTTTTTAATATACCCGGTAAATTGTTCCCATTAGTCTGCCGGGTTATTTTATCCGTTCCCTATGCAAGTAAGAAACGAAGTTGAAGACCAACGAACGATAACCTGCTTTGTCGGTAGTCCTCATTCAATATTACGGTAACAATCCTTTGATAACACTTCTACCCAAGCTACCCCAAGATTGCTACTCAATATTGTACTATTTAACAGCCGATATGTCAATACTTTTTTTAAAGTTTTAAAAATTCTGAAACAATTTTGTAAAAAAGTAACGATAAAACTGTTTGTATTCATGTATTATGTAGACTTTTTAGCCATTCAGAATTTTTGTTTTATTGCGCACTTCAGCTTGTTACACTTTTTTAGACGCATATCTTCGGAAAAAGTTCCGCTTTTTTAATATTTTTTTTAATTTTTTGCAAAAAAGAACACCGAAAGCATCCGGCGTTCTTTTTATATCATTCAGTTGTCCGTTCCGCAAACGCAGGTTTTATTTTTACATATCTATCACTGTCGGAAATATACATTCCCTCCTCCTGTATGAGCTCGCAGCTTATCTCATCCGTTGTATACTCGTTTATAACCGCCTTAACCTCAGAAAAGCTGTAGCCCGGCATAACCGCTATTTTAACAGTCTGCGGATCTGTTTCGGTATTCTCCTCATCAAGCGCCGGCTGATTATAAATATCCTCCCCGAGCACAGGCTTGACAGGTACCTCCGCATATTCACATACAATATTCGAGACAGTCATGTCCGCAGTCGGTCCTTCTATTGTAACCGCATCGGTTATAACCTCGCCGTCTCTGTCCATAAGAACTACACCTGATACGGTTTCACCCGATGCTGTCAGCTTTGAAAGATCTACTGTGACGCATCCCGTATCCACTCTGTCAATCTCGCTTTTCGCTCCTGAAATCTCTATCGTGTGGTATTCGGGATCAGATACAACCGGGTTATTCTTAAAGCTTCCTATCTGCTTTACCTCAATTGGGATTTCCTTTGTTATATATTCTTCAATAATAACAGGCACATAGGTAAAGCTTTTCTTTATGACATCCACCTGACTGTCGGAGGTCTTTACCGTTCCCTCAAGCTCCGTTTCACCCGCTTCTGTAATTGAAGAGAGATCCAGCTCAATTCTTACTTTGTCAATCACGCCCATGAGATCGCCCCGTTTTCCGCTGAGCTTCACCCACAGGTCAAGGTTCTCTCGAACACCCGTAACAACAAATCCGCGTTCCTTAAGAGCCTGCTCCCCGACATAGCTTACATTCACATCATGTATTTTTTTTGTTATATCAGTATCCGTTGTAAAAGTTACCAGACTCCATATAATAATCGCTATTATTAATGACGCGACCATATATGAACCTCTTCTCTTTTTATGCTGTTGTTTCTCAATCTGAGCCATCTGTACACCCCTTTTCTATGTACTCAGTACCGTTATTTTGATTTTCGGAAGCGCAGTCTCTTTGCAGGATCAACGCTCTCCGTCTCCTTATTCAGAAGCTTTGTAAGCGCTTTTGTGAGAGACTGACGCGTCATGTTACGCATAAGAGAACCGTTGATGGCGATTGATATTTTTCCCGTTTCCTCGCTTACAACCACTATTATTGCATCTGAAGCCTCCGAAAGTCCGAGCGCCGCACGGTGTCTTGTTCCCAGCTCGCTTGAAAGATTTGTATTTGCAGTCAGCGGCAGCACGCAGCCCGCGGTTATAATCTTGTTCCCTCTTATAATTACGGCGCCGTCATGAAGCGGCGTATTGGGTACAAAAATATTCTTGAGAAGCTCTGTTGTGACATTGGCATCAAGTACGGTTCCGCTGTGCATATATTCCCCCAGACGTGTCCCTCTTTCTATTACGATAAGCGCGCCCGTTTTAGTGCTTGAAAGATCCTCCGCCGCAGATGCTATGTTGTCAATAACCTGCCCGGTTTCGACCTCCTCGCTTGTGTCAAAAGCAAGTCCAAGGAAATGTCCTAGCTTGAGCCGACCCATGTGTTCAAGAAGATTTCTGAGTTCAGGCTGAAATATTACGATTATGGCAACCATAGCGCCCTGGAATACCTTTCCCAGTATGTAGCTTAACGTATCAAGACGGAGGAAATTGCTTATCGCAAATACGGCGGCAGCGATTGCTATTCCGCGCAGCAGCTGCATTGCTCTTGTTCCGCGCATAGCTATAAAGCAGTAATATACTGCAATTGTTACAATAAATATATCAACGCAGTCACTTATTCGCATTACCTTTATAAATCTTATCGCATAATCAAAAAACGCTTCCATACCGCCGAATGTCATTCTTCTTCCGCCTCCCTGTTGTTTCTGAATTTATATACAAATAAATTATTGTTTAATCATAAAAAGTAACTACATATTTTATTATACTATATTTATATGAAAATTTCCATATGTTTTTGAAAACTTTTTCTGAATTTAAAAAGTAAAGGGAATGCCGCGCTGCATTCCCCTTGCATTTTGTTTAATTCACAAATACGATAACCTCTGTCGCTGTGCCGTTTCTTAATCTTGCGAGAGCATATACCGAGGTATCAGCATCCTGCCATGAAATTACATTATCATCGTCATCAAAATTACCGCTCTGTACATATACCTTTTCTATTGCGCCGAAGCCGGTTCCGGTAAGCTCGGCTTTATCGCCGCGCGAGCTGTTTCTTACCGTGTACACAAAGGTTCCGGTATTAAGATCAATATCCGTTGTCTTTCCTGTTATATCCGCGAGGAGCATATATCCCTTTGCGGTCTTTACCGGAATACCGAAGCAGAAGGTGCTGTACTTATCCGAGCCGATAAGCTTTGCAAATTTGCTCCCGTAGCTTCCGCCTTCCTTTACATAATCAGCAAAATCCGGTCTGTATATAAACTCTATACTCTTTATCCTTCCTTGTAAATCACAGGTAAAATGTATTACATCGCCCTCTCTGAGTGCCGCTGCGTTCTCCCCGATAAGCTCCTGATGCTGCGCCGGCGCAGACTCAATAAGCACACTGTCTCTTATATTGGAAGTAATCTCAACACCCTGATAAAGCATACTTGTAACATAGTACGTCTCGCCGTCCGTTATCTGCTCCGATACCTTCTCCACTACAGCAGGAGCGTTTACGGCGTCCAACGCTTTTTCATAAACAGCCGGGTACGGTGTTTTTACCGGCGCCGCAGTTGCTGTCTGCGCCGGCGGCTCCGCGGTTTCCTCCTCCGGTAACGGTGAGGCTGTTTCAGTCGGCGCGGGCGTTTCAGTCTCTGTCTCATTTATATAAAATATATTACACTCGGCCTCCTCAGCACAATAAACCTTCAAATCGTCATTTTCATATTCATCCGATATTGTAAAATCATATCCCTCACCGTTCTTAGATGCATGCGCGCTGTAAACAAGGTTACCTTCTCTGTATACAGCCAATACCGCAACATCAGCCGCATGAACCGGTAATAGCCCCATCATCAGAACTATACAGCATAAAAAACTCACTAATTTCTTCATATATAATGTACTCCTTCTCCAAATTACTGCCTGTGCATAAAGTCAGCGACAAACTGCTTTGCGCAGCGGCCGCTCTTTCCGCCGTAGCGCATCTGCCAGCGGACAGCCTCTTTTTCAATTTCATCTGTCATTTCTATTCCCTTGCGCTCAAGAAGCACTCCTACGATATTCTTGTATTCCTTTGCATCCGGCGACGGGAAGAACAGACTTATGCCGAAGCGCTCCGAAAGCGAAAGCATCTCCTGCTTATTATCGTTTACATGTACCTCGTCACCCTGACGATCCGCCCATGTTTCCCTTATCAGGTGTCTCCTGTTCGAGGTCGCATATACTAAAACATTTCCCGCGTTCGCCTGAAGCTGACCCTCCATTGCAATCTTCAACGCGCGGTACTCTGTCTCATGCTTTTCAAAGGTAAGGTCATCAAGGAATAATATGTACTTATGCGGCGAAGCCTCAAGCTCCTTTGTCAGCTCGGGAATTTTCGTAATCGCGCTCTTGGGCAGCTCAACCACCCTCAATCCCTGCGGCGCAAACATATTAAGCAGCGCCTTGACGGATGTTGATTTTCCCGTACCTCTGTCACCGAAAAGGAGCACATTATTTGCAAACTTCACCTCCACAAATGCCTGTGTATTATCAATAAGCACCTTTTTCTGGTGATCCCTTCCTACAAGCTCATCAAAGGTTGCCTTATCCGAATCCGGTATGCCGGTTAAATCAGTCCCGTCAAAACGGAATGCGATATATTTTGCAAGCAGACCGCAGCCCAGCGTGCGGTAATGGTCAACAATCCCACCAAGCAGCTCCTCCGCGTTCTTTGACGCGGTTATAGCCTTTATTGAGTCTATGTATCCCTCATAAAATCCGGTGTCGTTGCCTGACGGCGTGTACTTTATCGCTGCCTTTGAGAACAGACGTTTATATATAACGTCTATATCGAGCATTGCAAGCCTGTACAAATCGCTGCCTATATTCTTTCCCGCCTTGACAAGCGCCGAAAGAACATTATTGTCATTTGCAAGCTTTGCCGCCACATATTCCTTTATGCTGTCATCGGTGACTCCCTCAGTTTCCGCGAATCTGACAATTCCTCTCAGAAGCGGCAGATTATCCTTTTCAAGAATTGCCCGCACCGTTTCATCCTTTTCTATATCATTAAAAACGAATAGCTCCATTTTTATTTTCCTCTTTTCATTTGTATTACTGCTTTACATTATACCACCGTTTCTTCCTTTTTGCAACAGGTAGTTTTATGAACTTAAAAAGCAAGGGACGGTTCTGCTGCGCAAGCTTTTGCACATCAGAACCGTCCGAGACCACTTAAAAAGTCGATAATTCTCGAAAAAATATTAAAAAACATGGCAAT
>JBJEIW010000132.1:0-11215 GCA_051877435.1 Candidatus Ornithomonoglobus sp. | reverse complement strand
GCTGAATGGAACCCGCCGCCTAAGAGGCGGGGGACATCTGCGCTTAGGTTATATTCCGATAATATTTTACCAGAATTTATTTTGCATGTCAATATCAGGAGCGCGCAGCAGCCATATGACACTAACGGTAATATTTCGTCTCATATGTAACACTTTTCACCCATCAAAAATGTTGCAGAATTTCAAAAAAATTTAAAAAACCTTTAAAAACAGATCACTCTGTCCTTAAAGGTTTTTATTTTGATTATATTTTCTTTAACAGCTCGTCAAGCTCTGCGGAAATTTTTTCCTTATCAAGCTTCTGTCCGATGAATACCAGCTTGATCATTCTGTCTCCGACCTTTTCGTCCCAGTTCTTCATAATTGACGGGTCGTCCTTAACAAACTGCTGAAGCTGCTTTCTCGGCGCCGATGCGAACCAGCGTCCGTTCTCATACATCTGTATCTGCTTTCCCGCCTGCTCAAGCACGAATGACATATCGTTGTCCTTGTCTATCCATATAATACCCTTGCAGCGGATTACATTTGTCGGAAAGCTCTCGTTGAGCCACTTTCTGAGCTTATTCATCTTGAACGGCTGACGGCGGTAGTATACGAATGAGCCTATGCCGTATTCCTCAGCCTCGCCGTGATCGTGGTCGTGGTCATGGTGATGGTGGTGCTCATGCTCATCATCGTCATCGTGGTCATGGTGATGGTGGTGCTCGTGCTCATCATCATCATCGTGGTCATGGTGATGATGACCATGCTCCCCTTCTTCCTCATCCTTTTCAAACTCGGTTACCCAGCCTGCCGATGAGAAGGTTTTCTCAAAGTCAAACTGCTTTGTGTCAAGTACATCGCTCATAGCGACCTTTGCATAATTCGTTTCAATAATCTTTGCCTTCGGCTGAAGCGCCTTGACAACCGCTCTTACCTTTGCCAGCTCCTCCGGCGAAACCTCGTCTGCCTTATTAATGATGATCGTCGAGCAGAACTCGATCTGCTGAATGAGCAGGTTCTCAATATCCTCCTCGTCAACATCCCCCATGAGCTTATCGCCGCCGCCGAACTCGTCAACAAGACGGAGCGCGTCAACAACAGTTACAACGCAGTCAAGTCTTACAATAGCAGGAAACTCGCTGCCCGGCTGCGAGCCGTCCATCATTGAGATTGTCTGCACGATCGGGAGCGGTTCACAAATACCGCTTGCCTCGATAAGAATATAATCAAACTTTCCCGACTGCGCAAGCTCCGCGATCTGCTTCATAAGGTCAACCTTTAAGGTGCAGCAGATACATCCGTTTGAAAGAGGAACAAGGCTTGCGTCCTCCTCCTGAACCATTCCGCCCTTTTGAATGAGCGAGGAATCGATGTTTACCTCACCTATATCGTTAACTATAACGGCTACCTTGTAGCCCTCCTGGTTTGACAGGATATGATTCATAAGCGTGGTCTTTCCCGCTCCGAGATAGCCTGTCAGCAATGTAATAGGTACCTTTGCCATTTATATCATTCCTTTCCGCTGTTACTGCTCTGCAATAACTCCATGCTTTTCATAATTAACCACTGATTTTATCTTATTGTCCTTATCGACAAATACTACCTTAGGTCTGTACTCCTCCGCTTCCTCAGGAGTCATCTGCGCGTACGCCATTATTATTACGGTATCGCCCGCGTTTATAAGCTTTGCCGCCGCTCCGTTAAGACAAATCATTCCCGAATTTCTCTCTCCGGCAATCGTATAGGTTTCAAGCCGCGCGCCGTTGGTTACATCAACAACCGTAACCTTTTCATATTCAAATATGCCCGCAGCCTCCAAAAGCGCTGTGTCTACCGTGATGCTTCCCACATAATCAACCTCTGCCTGTACAACTGTTGCGCGGTGAATTTTTCCCTTTAACATATTTATTTCCACAACTGATTTCCTCCATTCGTTCCGGTTGTAATATCAATCGATAATAAAGTTATCTATCAGTCTTGTTTTGCCTATATAAACAGCCATTGCCGCGAGTATATGCTCTGACGCATCCTCCGCCGGCTCAAGGCTGTCAAGGTCAACTATTTCAACATAGTCTATTCTTGCCAGAGGCTCCTTTTCTATTTCGGCTCTTATTACCTCAATGACTCTCTGCGCATTCTTTTCGCCTTCCGCAATCATCTTTCTTCCAAGTCTCAATGAGCGTGAAAGGCAGAGCGCCGCCTTTCTTTCCTCGGGGTTAAGATATGTGTTTCTCGATGATTTTGCGAGACCGTCCTCCTCGCGGATTATCGGGCAGCCCACTATTTCTATATCAAAGTTGAGGTCCTTAACCATTTTCCTTACCACGCAGAGCTGCTGCGCGTCCTTCTGTCCGAAATACGCCCTGTCCGGCATTACGATATTGAACAGCTTTGAAACCACCGTGCATACGCCGTTAAAGTGAATCGGTCTTGTCTTTCCGCAGAGTACCTTTGTGATCTTGTCAACGCTTACGGTCGTGAGCGCGTCATGATACATTTCCGACGGCTCGGGATTGAATATGAGCCTTGCGCCCGCTTCCTCACATAGCCTTGCGTCCGCGTCTATATCTCTCGGATATGTTTCAAAATCCTCATTCGGTCCGAACTGCGTCGGGTTCACAAAATCCGAAACAACAACGCAGTCATTTTCCGCCGTCGCTCTTACAATGAGCGATTTGTGTCCCTCGTGAAGAAATCCCATTGTAGGAACAAGTCCCACCGACTTGCCTTCTCTGCGCCACGCCTTGACATATTTTCTTACTTCCTCAACCGTTTTTACTATCGGTATCATAAAACCCCATCCTTTCTTATCATAAGCTCGCTCATTACGCCTTCATCGATCTTAAAGCCGTGCTTTTCCTCCGGGAACGCTCCTGACTTTACCTCCCTGTCATATTGCGAAAATGCGTCTGTCATAGCGCTTCCTATCTCCACATATTTCTTTACAAACTTCGGCGTAAAATCACTGTACATTCCAAGCATATCCTGATACACAAGCACCTGACCGTCACAGCCCGCGCCCGCGCCTATTCCTATTGTCGGAATGTCAAGCAGCTGTGTTATATACTCCGCCAGTGCTGACGGAACACATTCTAAAACTACCGCAAACGCGCCTGCTTCCTGAACCGCCAAAGCGTCGTCTATGAGCTTCTGAGCCGCCTCCAGTGTTCTTCCCTGTACCTTAAAGCCGCCGAAAGCGTTTACGCTCTGCGGCGTCATTCCGATATGCGCGCATACCGGTATCGATGAATTAACGATTGCTCTTATATGCTCACTAAATTCTGTGCCGCCTTCAAGCTTTACGGCATTGGCTCTGCCTTCCTTCATAAGCCTGCCCGCGTTTGCTACCGCATCGTAGACCGATGTCTGGTATGACATGAACGGCATATCACATATAACAAGAGCATTCTTCGCGCCCCGCGAAACTGCCGCGCAGTGGTGGAGCATATCCTCCATTGTAACTGACAGCGTGTCCTCATAGCCAAGCATAACCATTCCCAGCGAATCACCCACAAGAATTGAATTTATGCCGGAGACGTCAACAAGCTTTGCGGTCGAATAATCATAGGCTGTAACCATTGAGATTTTATCGCCGCTTTCCTTCATTGCCGCAAATGCGGCCGTTGTGGTTTTCATATATACCTCCTCGATATTTTTGCGTCCGTTCCGCAATACCGCGGTATCGGCGCATATTTTTCTACAGCATAGTATTATAGCATAACTTTTTTGGAATTACAATAGAAAAATAAAAAAACTGCTGAAAAAGCAGCAGTTTTTTATATCCTGAAAATCTTATATTATTAGGGAATTGATCTGTTCAATTCTTTATTATGTCAAATATTTTTTAATATGTATAATATATCTTAAATGCGTTTACTCATCAACAGATTGTGCCAAAACCCTCTTGTATTCGGCAAGAATTGCTTCTTCAAGCTTCATACGCATATCGCGATTGATAGGATGCGCTATGTCTTTAAATTCGCCTTCCTGCGTTTTCCGGCTGGGCATAGCCGTAAACAGTTTATCTTGTCCCTCTATTATTTTTATATCGTGCACTACAAAGGAGTCGTCAAAGGTTACAGATACTACTGCTCTCATTTTACTTTCGGCAGAGCTGTCGGTAAGAATTTTCTTTACCCTAATGTCCGTAATCTCCAAGATTTTCACCACCTTCCTCTTACAAGGTTAAATTTTTCGTTCTCTTGTAGTCTATCCAGTGATGCCCCAACCCTTTACAAGGGATATATGTACCGCGCTAATCAGTACCTTCTTAAAACCATTTTATCGCATTTTTATTGATTTGTCAAGCTTTTTGTGCATTTATTTTAATTTCATATTTTAGGGATTAAAATTTTTTGTAAAGAATATAAAAACTTCAAAAAAACTGTTTAAATTTTTGTAGAATAGGTATATAATAGAATGTGTGTTTATTTGCATTTATTCATAGAAGGGAACATATGATATGAAAAGATTTTCAATAGACGAGCTTGATAAAAACGCCCATATTCATTTTATAGGTATAGGCGGTATAAGCATGAGCGGACTTGCGCATATCGCGCTCAGGGACGGTTTTAAGGTTACCGGAAGCGACAGGGCAAAATCCGATATAACGGATAAGCTTGAAAAAGAGGGCGCGGTTATATACGAGGGACACGACGCAGGGAACATAGAAGGCGCGGAGCTGGTTGTACATACAGCCGCGGTAAAAGCAGATAATCCCGAAATGGCAGCGGCGGCAGCAAATGGAATCAGACTTATTGACCGCGCAGAATTTCTCGGCGCTGTTATGAAGAACTATAAGCACGCTGTAGGCGTGGCGGGAACTCACGGCAAGACAACAACCACCTCAATGCTGGCGCACGCTCTTATTCATGCCGATACCGATCCCACAATATCGGTCGGCGGTGTGCTTGACCTTATCGACGGCAACATCCGCTGCGGCAAATCCGATTTTTTTGTTACAGAAGCGTGTGAGTATACAAACAGCTTCCTTAAATTCTATCCGACTATAGCGCTTATAACCAACATTGAAGAGGATCACCTTGATTTCTTTACAGGCATTGAAATGATCCGTGAAAGCTTCAGAGCCTTTGCAGAGCTTACAAGAGGTATCGGTCAGGTTGTCGCTTACGGTGAGGATGAAAACATTAAGCTTGCCCTTAACGGCAGCGGACTTGATATAATCACCTACGGTATGAGCGATACGAATGATTATTATGCTGCGGATATTGTTTACAATGCGGGCTATCCGTCATTTGATGTATACAAAAAAGGTGAAAAGCTCTGTTCTGTTTCACTCAATGTACCGGGCGACCACAACATCTTAAATACGCTTGCCACAATTGCGGTCTGCGAGCTTTTGGGAGTTGACGCAAAAACTTCGGCAGAGGGAATAGAAACCTTTAAGGGTACACACCGCCGTTTTGAGAAAAAGGGCTTTGTAAACGGAGCTGTTGTTCTGGACGATTACGCTCACCATCCTACGGAAATAAAGGCTACCTTAAAAGCGGCAAAGGCTTTTCCCCACAGCCGTATCCGCTGCATATTCCAGCCCCACACCTACTCCAGAACACGCACTCTTTGGAACGAATTTGTAAACGCGTTTGACGATGCGGATGAGCTTATCCTTACGCACATTTATGCCGCGCGCGAGGTGTATGACGGTGTTACCGATCCCGACAGGCTTGCCGCGGAAATTGCGGCAAAGGGCATAGATGCAAAATATATGGAAAGCTTTACAGAAATTGCAGAATATATCAAAAGCACCGCAGAAAAGGATGATATAATCTTTACAATGGGCGCCGGTGACGTAACCGGCATCGGTCCTATGATTGTTGAATAATAAGCTGCTCACCATAAAAGGCAATGTCATTAAGTTAAGCATGACATTGCCTTAACCAGACGATAAGAATTCTTTAATGTCTCTTTTCACTAAGTTTTCTTCATTACATTGGCTATAGAAAACTTAGTGAAAAGCATATAGTTTTTTCAAGTGTTTTTTTTTGAGAAAAATATGTTTTTTAATTTTGCAACATTTTTAAATTTTCAAAAGTGTTATATATGTAGCATATACAAATTTGTTACAGCTTACACTACACGCTAAGGTGAAGATAATTGCACGGCATTATATGACAATAGCGGACCAAATCTTATAATACCGCGCAGTAATTGACATTATAGCAAAACTGTAACACAAATTCTATCATAAAGGAGATGATGGTTAAATAAATAGAAATCTCCCCGCATCCGTCCAAAGGATACAGGGAGATTTTTCATAGTTATAATGTAACGCCGTCCTTGAAAATAGAAATTTCCTTATAGCCGTTTATTTCGTTCTTTGTCCGCTTGCCCTCGGCAACGGAGATTACGAAGCTGAAGAAATCCTCATCAAGGTCCTTGCCCTCAATTATCGGACCTGCATTGAAGTCTATCCAGTTGCTCTTCTTTTCGGCAAGCTGCGAGTTTGTCGCAACCTTGACCGTTGGAACGGGAGCGCCCACAGGGGTGCCGCGTCCTGTTGAGAACAGTATCATGTGACAGCCCGATGCGGTAAGATTTGTTACGGCAACTATATCGTTGCCCGGACCCGTAAGCAGATTAAGACCCTTTGTCTTAACGTGCTCGCCGATCGCGATAACGTCCATAACCGCTCCGCCGCCGCTCTTCTGAACACAGCCGAGGGATTTGTCCTCAAGTGTTGTTATGCCGCCCGCCTTGTTTCCGGGTGACGGGTTTTCATATACAACCTGATTATGGCGCATAAAGTATTCCTTGAAGTTATTGATAAGATCAACAACCTTGTCAAAGGTTTCCTCATCCTTTGCGCGGTTCATGAGAATTGTCTCAGCGCCGAACATTTCGGGAACCTCGGTAAGAATTGTGCTTGCGCCGTACTCGTTGATCTTGTCCGAAAGACGTCCGATAAGCGGATTTGCAGTAAGTCCCGAGAAGCCGTCCGAGCCGCCGCATTTAAGACCGATTACAAGCTCGGAAATGTCACATTCCTCTCTCTTTTCCTTTGACGCTCTTTCCGCCAGACCGCCGATTATTTCAAGAGCTTCTTCAATTTCATCGTCGCTTTCCTGCGCAATAAGGAACTTTACTCTTTCATCGTCCCATTCCTTAAGAACCTCTTTGAATACAGGAATGTTGTTGTTCTCACATCCCAGACCGAACACGAGAACACCCGAAGCGTTCGGATGATTGATAAGACCCTTTAAAATTGCCTGTGTTGTCGCCTGGTCATCGCCGAGCTGCGAGCAGCCGAACGGATGAACATAGGTGAATATGCCGTCGCACAGATCGCCGTAGCGCTCATTTGCAAGCTTTGCGATTCTTTCCGCAGCCTTATTCACACAGCCAACGGTATTTATGATCCAGATTTCATTACGGATTCCCACGCTGCCGTTCTTTCTCTTATAGCCCATGAAGGTTCCGCGCTTTCTTTCCGGCTCCTCCACCTTGACCGGCTCATACTTGTATTCAAGCAGACCGGATAGATTTGTCTTTATATTATGGGTGTGAACGTGCTCGCCCTCTTTTATATCCTCAAGCGCGTGTCCTATCGGGTAACCGTATTTTATAATATCCTCGCCCGCCTTGATGTCGCGCAGGGCAACCTTGTGACCGCGCTTTTCACCGTCAAGCATTACGGCTACGTTGTCGTTTTTATGTATTTTAAGGTTCATAGCTGACCTCCGGTTAAGCGATAATTTTCTTTAACGCTGCTCTTACACCGTTAGCTTCAATATCTGCAGCATATGCTGAAACTGTCGACTCCATAAATGACAGGTCTGTATCCCAAAGGCTTGTATTTGCAAGGATTTCCGCAACCGATGCGTTCTTCATGAACTCCATAACAGCCGCGTCGTCGTTCGCCTCGTCGCCCTTGTAGAACTCGATAAGCGCCGCAAGACCGAATGTAAGGACCTCAGGAAGCTTTCCAAACTGCGCGTTGTACTCGAGAAGTGACGGAAGAACTCTTACCTTGTACTTTGAAACCGAGTTAAGAGCAATGCTAAGAAGCAGATGCTTGATGAACGGATTCTTGAAGCGCTCAATTACCGCGTTTGCAAAATACTCAAGCTCCTCCTTAGGAAGGTCAAGAACCGGAATAATTTCATCAAAAAGTCCCTTATTGATGTATGCCATGAAGTCCTCGTCGTTCATCATCTCGCCAACCGACTCAAGACCTGCAAGACGCGCCGCAAGTACGCTCATTGTGTGCGCGCCGTTAAGGATTCTTACCTTTCTCTTCTTGTACGGAGCAACATCATCTGTCCAGATAACATTGATTCCTATATCAGTAAACGGAAGCTCCTCTGCAAACCTCTTATCGCCCTCGATTACCCAGAGATGGAAGATTTCAGCGGTATTGATCACATTGTCAAGGTGACCGTACTCCTCCTCCATCTGTTTAGCGGTGTCGCGCGGATAGCCTGTAACGATTCTGTCAACAAGTGTGCTTGTGAAGTAGTTCTCCTCCTCAACCCACTTCTTGAACTCCTCGCCGTATCCGAAATCATCAGCATACTTTAATACGCACTCCTTGAGAACCGCGCCGTTTTTGTCGATAAGCTCGCACGGAAGAAGAAGGAAGCCCGGAAGTCCCGCGTCAAAGCGCTTCTTGAGGAACATTGTAAGTCTGCCCGGGAAGGTGTTGTTCTCAAAATCATCACCGCTCTGTCCCGGCTTGTACTCGATACCCGCCTCTGTTGTGTTGGATACTATATAGCGGAGATCGGGATTCAGCGCGCACTCGAAGAACGCGTCCGTATCGGTATACGGGTTAATACCTCTTGTTATACACTCAACAACTCTTGTTTCCTCAACTCTCTCGCCGTCAATGAGACCGCGGAGATAAAGGTCATAAAGACCGTCCTGCTCGTTAAGGAAGTTGACAACGGGACCGGCGTTTATCGGCTGTACTACAACAACGCCGAAGTCTCCGCCGTTTTCCTTATTCAGTCTGTCGAACATCCAGTCAACAAAGCCGCGGAGGAAGTTTCCCTCGCCGAACTGTAAAACTCTCTCCGTGAGCCTGCACGGTGTTTCTCTGTGTAATCTTTCCATAGTAGTTAAATCCTTTCTTTAATATCTTATTTGTATTTATTTTCTAAATCTGTAAGATCGGGATCGGAGCCGTCCGTTTCCGAAAAGGTGTGAAGCTCTTTATTAAGCATTTCCTCTGTCTGCTTTGCTTCGAGATTCTTCTGCGCCTTGATCTTCTTCCACCAGCTAAAGGCTATAAGAAGTATGATTATAATCCCTGCAAAGACGATAAGATATATAAGCGGTGAGGTCGTTTTGTTCATAATACGCTTTCCGGCATCGCGAAAGGCGTCCGCAAACAATTCATCATCGCTTTTGTCCGAAACAAAGTAGGCGTCAATATAATCCATAAGGATGTTACACGCTTCCTCGTCCATTACGGTTTTTGCCTGAGCTCCGCAGGTATACCACATGCTGTAATTGGTTCCGCCGTCCAGACAGTGGAACAAAAACAGAATGTGTCCCTCATCCGGGCAAAGCTCATTGTACAGCTCTTCGGAATACTGCTCCATATCGCTTGATGACGGGTCCATTGTTCCGTTTACCGTATCGGTTATATACAGAAGCGGATGAACACCCGTCTCCTCATAGAACGACTTTAATCCGTTATTTACCGTTGTACTGTTCCTTATCCAGTCAAGCTCATCAATATAATAAGCCGTACTCGTCGTATACTGCTTATCAAGCCTTGTTCTCTCAACAGTGGACTGCGTTATGCCAACTGTCGAAAACATTCCGGACATTTCGGAGAATACGCTGAGCAGCACAACTATCACAATCAGTATTATAAAAACCGTCAGACATCCGCTGCCACAGCCGAAGCCGCCGCGATAACCGCCCCCCGCAGGACCGCCGTAAAAGCCGCCCCTCACGGGACCGCCGTAAAAGCCGCCGCCATAGTGCGGACCACTGTTAAATCCGCCGCCCGGCGATCTGCCGCTGCCTGCGCTGCCGCTGCCTGAGCCTCTGCCGCTGCCCGAATTCATTCTTCCGCCCGAGGAATGAGAGAACGAACCGGAACGTCCGCCGGAGAAGTGTCCTCCTCCGCCGCTGACACCTCTGCCCACGGGTTAAACCCCCATTTCGGCTTTAAGGCGCGCAAGCTCATCATCAACTGACGCCGCATTTACGCCGCTGTACTTCTCGGCCGCCGCAGCCGCCGCATCAACAGGCTCTTCATTAAGCTCCTTTACCGCGTTTGCCTCATCCAGAGCGCGCTGAGCCTTTTCCTCCATACGGGAAAATGCGCCCATTGCTCCGTTTATTTTTGCGCTTGAATCGGAAATCTTGTTTATTTTCTCCTGTGTTCTTGCAACCGCCATCTGACCCTTAACCTTTTCTCTGCGCGTCTTCAGAGAATTAATGTCATTTGTAAGCTTATCGTGCATCTGGCGCATCTGTACTGCATTGCTGTGGGCGGTGTCATATGTTTTCTGCAGTGCTTCAATATTCGCTTCTATTTCCTGCTTCTTTGCGATAAAGATTTTAGCATCGCCGTCATTTCCTGCCGCAACCGCCTTCTTTGCAAGCTCTGAATACTTTGCCGCCTCTCCCTTTGCATTGTCAAGTGAGCGCTTTGCGCCTGTCTCCGCTGCCATAACTGACGCGGTTTCCCTTTTGACCTCCGCAAGATTCTCCATTGCCTCGCGGAGATACTGGTCGATCATCTTTTCAGGGTTCTCGCACTTATCAAGCAGCGCGTTCACGTTTGCCGAAATAATTTCAGAAAATCTTGATAGAATTCCCATTTTAAATCCTTTCTATATGCTTTTCGATTTATCAAAAACCGAAGTAATTCTTAGCGTTATTATATGATATGTCCTCAACTATCTTTCCGAGTGTTTCATAATCCTGCGGGAACTCGCCGTTCTCTACCCATGTACCCAGGAGATTGCACATAATTCTTCTGAAATACTCGTGACGTGTATATGATAAGAAGCTTCTCGAATCGGTGAGCATACCGACAAACTTGCAGAGCGCGCCGAGGTTGCCCAGTGCCTTCATCTGCTCTGTCATACCGTCACGCTGATCGTTGAACCACCAGCCCGATCCGAACTGGATCTTGCCCGCGCATTCGCTGCTCTGGAAGTTGCCAAGCATTGTGCCGAGCACATAATTGTCCTTCGGGTTCAAGGTATAAAGAATAGTTCTCGGAAGCTCATCCTTCTCATTCATTGAGTTC
>JBJEIW010000131.1:0-11238 GCA_051877435.1 Candidatus Ornithomonoglobus sp. | reverse complement strand
GAAATTTGTATATTAATGATTTTATACAAAAGAGATTTTCTTTTTATATTTCTTTCATAAAGGTTACAAATTCCACCTTATCCTCAAAATATGGGGACAAACCGCATACGGCATATTTGTATCCGTCATTAAAATCATATTCCTTAAAATAATATGTTTCTTGGTTCACATTTTGTCTGACTGATATTTTATCGTTGTCCTTTATATCTATGCAAAAGCTGTACGGCGGAATTTCCATACCCAGACCTGTTGCCTTTACAAAGCTTTCTTTGAGAGTCCATAGTCTGAAAAACATATCATATTTTTCCTCGTTTGTCTGCTTTCTGATAATCATTTCATATTCCGAACAATGAAAAAATCTTTTCGCAATTTCAATATCAATATCGGTGACTTTTTCTACATCAGCACCTATTTCTCTTTCGGAAACAGCACACATAACCGTATCCTCAGAATGTGATAGGTTAAAAAATATGTTCTTATCTCTTATATATGGCTTGCCGTTTCTGCCGTATTCAAGCTCAAAATGCCTTATTCCGATGTCTGCAAGAGCTTTTCTGAGCAATGCCTCCGCTGCAAGAGAAAGCATTTTATCCTTTCTGAAAAGGAACTTATCCGTTTTTTCGCGCCTCCTTCGGGAGGCTGCGTTATACAGCCTTCCGAACATTATATCATCATTTAATTTATCTGTGCGCGCAATATATACCTTATTCATCCTTGCTGTCAAAAAAGCCTAATGTGTAAAGAGCGTTTACCGCGCGCTCGATATACCTCTCAGCGGTAAGCGGCCACGAAAAGCCTAAATGATAAAGCGCTTTTACCGTAAAGCTGTTATCCCAGCCCACATAGCGGCGGCGGCTGCTGCCGCTGCTGCGATAGGAAACAAGACTTGATATTTCCATGTTGCGCTTTTCATCGGCAAGCATTTCGTTGAATTTATCGCTAAACTCCGAATCGCTTACCACATTGATGTCTATGCCGCATCCGCGCATTACGTCAAGGACGTTCGCCATATGCACATGATGGCAGTTATACGCATGGAATACCGTGAATTTGTCCGGTGTTCCGGCAAGGGTTATAACCGCCTTAGCTGTATAATCTATAGGCGAGAACTCCGCCGGCGCATCCATGCTGCCTACGGGGAAGCAGCCCAGCATGACGTGTGCGCGCAGACGCTTCATAAAGCTGTTTGTGGAATAGTTAATCTGAAATTCGCCGTCACTGTCGCGGCTCATGAGATTGCCCACTCTTACAATCTTGCCCCTCATGCCCTTTCGCACCGCTTCAAGCACTGCCTTTTCGGCGCGGAATTTTGTTTCGGCATATTTGTTGTCAAGAGTCTGACCTATATACAGGCTGTTCTCTTTAAGAACCACGTCACTCGGCACACTGCCGTTTACGCTTTCGCCCGCCACGCTTACCGTTGAAACATGAATAAGCTTTTTATTCCTCTCGGCGCAGATATTTATAAGGTTCTCTACCCCATGTACGTTCACCCTGTCAAGCAGATCGTCATTTACAAAATGCTTCACGCAGGCGGCGCAGTTTATAACGGTATCAAAATCATAAGCTTCAAGAACAGAGCCGAGATTATCGTCCGTTATATCCCCGTTTATCGGGATAATTCTGCTGCCGAACTCGCTGTCAAAGGTATCGTCAAAATAATACATGAGCATCATTTTGAGTCTTTCCTCGCTTGACTGTCTTTTTCCGCTGCGGACAAGACAATATATCTTATCACAGCCGCTGTCTAAAAGCGCCTTTACAACATGAATACCGAGGTACCCTGTAGCTCCGGAAACAAGCGTTCTGCCGATGCTTTCATAGGAAATATCGTTTACATACTCGCTTGTATTGAATTCAAGAACATCCCTGAACGGATCATCGCGTACAGCTTCCAGCTTTTCCTCCGCCGCGGGTTCCTCCGCCTTTCCGCCAGATACAAATGCCGCAAGCTTTGCAGGTGTTGCGTTGTCAAATATATTCGCGTATACAACGGGGATATTTTCTGTCATGCACTTCATCGCAACCTTTGACGCCGACAGCGATGTGCCGCCAAGCTCAAAGAAATCATCGTCGGCGTATACCTTTTTAATACCAAGCGCCATTGCAAAAATGTCACAGAACTTCCTTTCAAGGTCTGTCGCAGCCTCGCGTCCCGCCTTTTTCCGTTCCGCGGCGGCAGGCTCGGGCAGAGCGCGCTTGTCAACCTTGCCGTTATTCGTCATCGGCAGGCTTGTAAGATGTACAAACACATTCGGGATCATGTATTTTGTAAGCGTTTTTTCCATGAATGCCGTAAGCTTTGCGGTATCTACAGCATTTTCCGATACATAGTAGCCGCACAGGAACTGATCGTTGCCCTCGCCCTTTACAAGCACAACGCTCCGCTTTATACCCTCGTATCTGTTCATGACGTTTTCAATTTCGTCAAGCTCTACTCTTAAGCCCCTCAGCTTTATCTGGTTATCGCTTCTGCCGCAGTGAACGATTTTTCCGTCACCGTTCCAATACGCAATATCGCCGCTGCGGTACGCTCTTTCGCCGTTAAATCCGATAAACTTCTCTTTTGTCATCTCTTCAAGACCGATATATCCTCTGCCTACGCTGCCGCCCGTGATTACAAGCTCGCCGCGCGCAAACTTGGGCAGAATATTGTCGTAGCAGTCAAGCATATACACCCTTGTGTTGCCCGCGGGTGTGCCTATGGTGACATTCCGTCCGTCAAGCGAGTCTATCGTTACGGTTACGGTGGTTTCCGTGGGACCGTAGCTGTTAAATATAATTCCCGTAAAGCCTGCGGTGCGCATTTTGCCGTAAAGCGTTTCGGGGAACGGCTCCGCACCGATTATAATCGCCCTTAATTGCTTCAGCACCCTGCAAACCTCCGGGAAATCAAGCATTGTCTGCATATATGACGGTGTGCACTTCATCATGTCAACGCCGGTTTTCTCCATCATGCGGGCAAGGAGCATAGGATTGTGTATTTCCTCCTCTGTCGCCATCGCCACCGACTGTCCGTGATAAATGGGCATCATTTCCTCAATAACCGACACGTCAAAGGTTATCGCCGCAAGAGCTAAAAATACGCTCGTATTATCCACATAGTCCTTTGCAAGCACGTTTTTATCGTGGTATGCAAGCATATTCATAAGGTTTCTGTGCTCTATCATAACGCCCTTGGGCTTTCCTGTTGAGCCTGATGTGTAAATGCAGTACGCAAGGGACTCAGGATTTATTTCAATAGCGGGATTTTCTGTATTTTCGCATTTATACAAGTCCTCAAGCAGAAGCACCTCAGCGTGAAGGCTGTCAAGCAGAGCTTTCCTTCCCTCATAAAGCGGCTTTGAGGTAATTACATACTTCGCCTTTGAATTTTCAAATATGTATGAAATTCTGTCGTCGGGATAGTCCGGCTCTGTTGAAAGGAACGCGCCGCCCGACTTCATTATTCCCTGTCTTATGGGATACACGTCAACCGTTCTGTTCATATAAAGTCCGACTATATCCTCGGCTGCAATGCCCTTTTCAATAAGCGTATTCGCGATTTTATTTGCTCTCTCATTAAGCTCGGCAAAGGTGATGCTTATACCTCCGGCTGTAACGGCTGTTTTGTCCGGATTCAGACTTACCTGTCTTTGGAGCAGCTGTGGCGCGGTAAGCGTTTCAACCTCGCCGGCGGTATCGTTAAAGCTCTCCATTTCGGCTTTCGCCTTGTCGGAAAGAATTGATATTTCCCTAAGCGTCTGTTTGCGGATAAACTCCGACACAGCCGTATCGTACGCGTCGAGGAAGCCTTCTATATATTCACGGCTGTAGCGGTCGCTGCGGTATTCGCAGAAATACTTGATTCTACCGTTTTCAAGGAACACGTTCAGATTGAGCGGAGCCTTTACCTGATCTAATTCCATATCAAGCATACGCGCGCTTTCGCCGCACAGCTCGTTAAATTCAAAGTCCTCGCCCTGATACGCGAACATAACGTCTGCGTTTATGGAAAAGGCTCTCTTAATTTCGCCAAAGGAATATATGTCATTTGACATACTGTCCATAAGCTGCGCGCCTGTTTCCGACACATAATCGGCAACACTCCGGCCGCCGTTCTCCTTTGAAACGCTGCACATTACCGGAAAGGTCTTTACAAGCATCGCCATTGAACGGTCAAGCCGCGAGTCGCTTCTGCCGTTATATATGGTTGTGAATACCGCGTTTTCCTTGCGGCAGTATTTTGAAAGCACAAGACCGAACACAGCGGTAAAAAATCCGTTCAGGCTCAGCTTGTTAGCCGCGCAGTAATACTTCACGTCCTCGGACGCGCTGTATTTGCCGTACAACCTTACGCTGTCGGAAAGCGGCTGCGGCTTTTCCTTTAAATCTCCGCCCGGCAGACAATCCGCGTCACATCCGTCAAATATATCGGTGTAATACTTCTTCGACTTTTCAAAATATTCGCTCTTTCTCTGCTTTTCTTCTGTCAGAGCTGCCTCAAAGCCGCTGTAACGCTCCGTTTCAAGCGTTTCGCCCTTGTATGCTTTTGAAATATCCTCAAAGAAGATAAGCATTGACGTGCCGTCGCTTATAATATGGTGCATTTCAACAAACAGATAATTTTTATCCGCCTTTATCAGCTTTATTCTGAACAGTCTGCCGCCCATGAGCATAAACGGTCTTATAAGCGTTTCCTTTATGCCGTCTATACTGTCCGCGGTCATCACTTCAACATCGTTTTCATCAAACGTCTCGCCGTCCGGCGCACTCTGTCTTATATCGCCGCTCTCGTTCATAAACAGCCTTGTCATTATGTACGGATGCGCGTTTACAGCCTTTACTATCGCTGATATTAGTCGTTGTATATCAATATTATCACTCAGCTCAAGAAGTACCGGTATGTTATACACCGTGCTTTCGGGGTGCGCCATACACTCGATGAAAATACCCTCCTGAGTTTTTGTAATTCCGTAATCGGGCATAGCTTCAAATACTTCATTTGTTTCCGCGCTGCTTAAAAATGCTTCAAGCTTTTCTACGGTGTCGTTTTCTTTAAGATCCTTCGTTGTTACCGCCGCGTCAAATGCCTTTGACAGCAGCACATTAAGCCGTACCGCGCCTATCGAGGTAAGTCCCGCCATATAAATATTCGTGTTCACGCCGAAGCCGTCGTTTCCGATAACCTCCGCGATAATATCAAATATTTTCTGCTGCATATCGTTCTGCGGCTTTTTTGCGTCCTCAAATTTACGCTCGGGAACGGGCAGAGCGCGCTTGTTTACCTTCTGATTCTGATTCATCGGGATTTTGTCAAGCTGCATAGTCACTGCCGGAACCATATACGGCGGCTTCTGCTCCATGATGAAGTTATTGAGCGCGTCAACGGAAATCTCCTCATCGGACACCACATACGCCGCTATAAATTTACCTCCCGCCGGATCGTCAAAGGAGGCGACAGTCGCGTCCTTTATGTTGGGGAATCGGCGGATAACCTCCTCAACCTCCGTAAGCTCTATTCTGAAGCCTCTTACCTTGACCTGCGCATCACGTCTGCCGATGAACTGAACGGAGCCGTCCGGCAGAAATCTTACAACATCTCCCGTATGATATACCCTGTCAAAGCCCTCCTTGTCGCAGAACGGATTTTTTGTAAATGCCTTTGCCGTCTGCTCGGGGCGGTTAAGGTATGAGCGTCCCACCTGATAGCCTGCCGCCCACAGCTCGCCCGCCGCGCCCTGCGGCAGCAGCTTTCCGTTTTTATCCGCGACATACAGCTTTATATTGTCAAGCGCGGGGCCTATCGGCACATCACTGTACTTTTTATCTACCTTCGCCACGGTAATCAATACCGTACATTCTGTCGGGCCGTACGCGTTATACATATTATATTCCGGCGGGACAAGCGGAACAAGCTTTTCGCCGCCAACCGTAAGATGCTTTAAGGTCTTTGTACCCTCCATAAGCGCAAACTGACGTCCCACCTGTGTTGTGATAAGACTGTGAGTTATTTTATTGTCGTTATAGTAATTCTGAAACTCTATCAGATTAAGACGTATGCTCTCGTCAATGATATAAACCGCGCCGCCGGCGGTAAGCGCGGGATATGTGTCAAACATATTCGCGTCAAAGCCGTAGCTTGCGTATGCCGCGCTCCTTGTGTTTTCATCTATTGAATAATACCGTCTTGCCCAGTCGCAGAATGCGGCAATGTTGCCATGCTCAAGCATAACGCCCTTGGGCAGTCCCGTTGAGCCGGAGGTATAGAGCATGATGAATAAATCGCCCGGTTCAGGTCTTGTCAAAGGCTCGTCACAGTCGGAAAGCTTCGGTATTTCATCGGTCATCATTCTTTCGCCGGTGTATTCGTCATTTATAATCGTGTTAAGCTCCGGCGTTGTTATAAGCACCTTGGCGCCCGAATCGCTCATCATGAGATTAAGTCTTTCGGGAGGGTATGTGGGATCAAGCGGCAGATAACCTCCGCCCGCCTTTAAAATGCCCAGAGCGCAGATTACCATGTATTCGCATCTTGGGATAAGCACACCCGCAACAGTTTCCTTTCCGATTCCCATTTTACGCAGACGCTTTGCGAGAATGTCCGTTATCTCGTTAAGCTCCTTGTATGTAAGCTTCCTGTCAAGATATACAAGCGCGGTATTATCGGGATTCTTTTTCACCTGCTCGCCGAACAGGTCGATTACGGTTTTGCTCCTGTCAAATTCATGCTCGGTCATATTAAAGGAATCTATCTGTTCCCTTGCCGCCTCGTCTGTGATTTCAATATCATCAACATATTCCTTAACAAGAAACTCCTGCGCCGCCTTAGCGTAGGCTCTCGCCATATTCTCGGCAAATTCGCGGCTGAACATATCCGCTCTGTAGCCCACATGAAGCTCATAGCGTCCGCCGCCCTTTTCCGATATTTCAAAAAGCAGAGCGGTGCTTTCTATATGCTTATCATCATATATACGCTCCGTAAGAATGCTGCTGCCGCGCATGATTTCATATTCGAGTATGCGTCCCTGATACGCGAAATTTATATCCGCGCCAACGCCGTATTCCTCTGCTATTTCCTTGAAGGAATAGCTGTCGTTTTGACGGCTTGCCATAAGATTGTCGTTACCTTTTTTCAGAAGCTCCTTAACTGACGGATTTCCGCTTATATCCGTAACAAAAGGCATTGTTTTAACAAGCATTGAAACAACGTTCTGTTTTTCCTCCGTCCGTCTGCCGTTATATATTGTAGCAATCACACTGTCGTCGCGGTAATTGTATTTTGCGATAATAAAGCCCATAACGGCGGTAAAATACGCGGTTGTCGAAACCCTTATTTCACTGCGCAGCGCCTTGAATTTATCCTTATCGATTTCAAATTCATGAAAAAGCCATCCCTGCCGCGGCGTATCCTCAAATACATCCCTCACCGGCAGACAGTCGCCCTCGCAGCCGTCAAGAAGCTTGGCATAAAATTCCTTTGCCCGCATATATTCCTCACTGCCTGTAAGCGCCTCCTCGTCCGCGGCAACATCAAGACCGGTGTACTCCTCAATTTCAAGCTCCTCGCCGTCATAGGCTTTCCTCATATCGGCAGCAAGAATAATCTCTGTCGTTCCGTCCGTGATGATGTGATGAATATCCTTAAAAATATATCTTTCCGACGGTGTTATGTAAATCTCAAATCTGCACAGCCTGCCGCCGTTTATCTCAAACGGTCTCACGAGGCTTTCTCTCACGTCTTTAAATTCCTCGTCAGTCATTTCAAAAACCTCGACTGCGACACTTTCCTCCGAAATTTTCTGCATCACCTCGCCGCTGTCGTTTGTGTAAATAACGGTATTAAGGCAAGGATGCGCCTTTATTGTTTTTTCTACCGCTTCCTTGAGCCTACCCGCATCAATATCATCACCTAATCTCCCCAAAAACGGAGCGTTATACTGCGTTGATTCGGGATTATTTATACACTGAATATAAAGCCCCAGCTGTGTTTTGCTTAAAACCGCCTCTTTTAAATTACTCATTTTGCGTTAACTCCTTTCATATCAGAGTAGTTCATTCCTATCATTATTACATTCTCATAGCTCTTATTTAAATCTTTTATTTTGTCAATATATTTATCCGAAGCTATAAGCTTGTAAGCCTTTCCCATATCCTTAAAGCTTATCCTGCCGTCCGAGATAATCACATCAACGGTATCGCCCTTTTTAAGTCCCGTTTTCTCCCGATAGGCAAGCTTAGACAATTCAAAAATATTCCGTACCGTTTCCGCGGTGTCTTCCCCGATTGCTTTAACCGCATTTTCTACAGCCGCGTCATCGGAAACATCAACCGAAAATTCTCTGATTTCGCCGTTATTCCTTTTAAGCATAAACAGAGAATACAGTCCTCCGCCCGATTTTTTCACAACATTGTGCGCCTTTATAAAAATGAACAGCGCCGCGAGTATTTCATTTACGGTATAGGAGATCCATATGCCCTTCTCACCGAAAATGTGCGAAAGCACAAGACACACCGGCACTATTATAACAAAGCCCTCAAGCGCGCATATCTGCATTGAGAAGGACGGCATTTTTCTCGCCTGAACGTAGTACATAAACAAAAACGAAAATCCTATACCCGTAAGCGCTATAGAAAACAGCCTTACGGCGGTAATTCCTGTCTGCATTATTCCTGCGTCTGCGATTCCGTAAAATCCAAGTATTAAGCCGGGGAAAATTTCAAACAGGACCGTAATCACAATACAGCAGCCTATTATTATTTTCAATGCTCTCTTTACCGTAAATCCGATTGCCGTATTGTCGTCCGCACCGCTGAAAGCGCCTACCATCGGCATCATCGTCTGCGCCGCGCCGGCGATAAACATTGAAACGAATGACAAGCAAGACGTACAGACCGAAAATGCCGCAAGTCCCGCCTGTCCCGCTTCTCTTGAAACTATCATGTTGAATATCCACATTTTTGCGAACATCAGTCCCTGTCCGAATATAGATGAAACACTCATTTTAAACATATCCGCATATAATCTGAAATCCGCCTTTTTTATTTTTGTCAGCCTTACCGTTCTGCTTTTTGATTTTATGTAAATTATATACAGCAGCGTTCCCACAGCATACCCGCTGATTGTCGCAAGAGCCCCTCCGGCAAGCCCCATATTCATATATTTCATATAAACCACATCAAGGCACAGATTGACCGCGTTTGCGATAATAAGCACATTTGAGGACAGCTTCGGCTTTCCGTCCGCCCTTATGATATGCGGAAAAATAAGCATTATAAACGTCAGCGGCGAGCCCAAAAGATATACCTTCAGGTACTGCGCGACAAGCTCGCCGCTTCCGGAAGCTCCCGAAAGAAAGTCTGCCACAGCGTCATTTGCAAAAAGCCCCAGACACACTCCCGCTATGCTGAACACCAGCCACGCGATACACGAAAGCGTAAGAGATTTATTTGCGCTTTCACTGTCCATTTTCCCCTTGAACATTGAAATACAGGTTGCCGAGCCTATCCCGAACATTCCGCTTATTGCCGAAAAACACAGCGACAGCGGCATGATAAGATTGATCGCTCCAAGCTCGCTGCTGCCGAGAACATTTCCCACTATCGCGGCATCAATTATTATACTCAGCGATATTGACGCCGCCATAAGCACTGACGGAAAAAAGAACTCGGTAAATTTTCTGTTTACAAGTCTGCCGTTCCTTGCCGGCAGTGACGCTGTACTGTTTGCCACGTTTATCATCTCTTTCTTTTAACTTAACGCTATTACAAGCCTCAAAATATTTTTATTATTCTCATAAGTATATTCCATACTCTCAGTCATATTTTTGACCAAAAAAATCCCTAAGCCGCCGATTTCCCGCTCCTCTATGGGCAGCGTTAGATCCGGCTCCTCCGCTTGCAGCGGATTATACGGAATACCGTCATCGGTAAAGGTTATATAGAGCCTTCCGTCTTTTATGCTGTAGGAAACCTCTGCAAGCTCCGCACCGCTGTAATTGACGATATTGGAATATATCTCATCAACGGCAATACTCACCTTATTGGCAATTTTCGGTACAACCGAAAGCTTTTCCGTAAGCGTCTGCACAAACTCACTTACAGGAAGTATGGATTTGTCATCTGCAATTACCGTAATGGAATTGTCACCCCTGATATATTGAAGCTCCACGCTCAGCATGGTAATATCATCAGACTGCGGTGCTTCTCCTACAAAGGTATCAACATCGGCTTTAACAGCTTTGCACAGATCCTGCGGGCTCTTTACGATATTCCAATTTACTGTTTTCAACAGACGCTCCTCGCCGTAAAGCTGATTACTTTTATCCGTTGCCTCAGTCACTCCGTCTGTGTAGAGGAATATCTGATCACCCGGTGTCAGCTGCAATTCATTCTGACGGTATTTAATTCCATCCATGCCCGCAAGCACCATGCCGCTTCTCGCTTTCAGATAAACAAATTTACCGTCCCCCTGCCTTATAAGCGGCGGATTGTGTCCGGCGTTGACAAATTTCAAAAGTCCCGTTTTCAGGTCGAGAATTCCCATCCATGCGGTAACAAACATTCCCGCGTCATTATTTTCACACAGCTTCTTATTGGCTGTTGTGAAAATTTCCGATAATTCCAAACCGCTTTCCGTCAAATCCTTTATGATGGTCTTTGCCTGCATCATAAACATTGCCGCAGGGATTCCCTTATCGGATACATCAGCAACGAGAAACGCAAGAGTGCTGTCACCTAACATATAGAAGTCGTAGAAATCACCGCCGACCTCCTTTGCGGCTATCATCTGCGCATAAATTTCAAAACTCTCCCTATTCGTATACAGCGAGAACACGGACGGCAGGGCGGAATATTGAATCTCCCTAGCAACCTCCAGCTCCTTGTCAATTCTCGTTTCCGCCTCGGCAATATAGTGCTTTAGGGTGCTGACCGTTTGGTTAATATCATCCGACAGCGAGGCAAATTCCTCATTGGTGCGCACATCAACCGTCACCTTCAGATTTCCTCCGGTAATCTCTGCAAGCGTTCCGTTTATCTTGTACAGATTATCTATAATAACCTTCTTGATTAAAAAGTAAATCAGAACAAACAGAACAGCAAAAACGAGAATTTCCATAAAAACATTTAAGTACACCGAAACATCCCGCATAAACAGCGCCTCGCTCTTTGGCATGGCTCCGATAATGTAATACCCCTCGGCATAAATATAGGCAAGACAATGCGGTGTACCGTTAATGTCCGACTCAACAACCGTTT
>JBJEIW010000130.1:0-2605 GCA_051877435.1 Candidatus Ornithomonoglobus sp. | reverse complement strand
AATCGTTTATGCAAATAAAATTACCGCTTGAATATAAGGCGCTTATGTGATAAAATATATTCCGAATATAATATTACAGAGGTAAGTCGGAAATGGTACTTTTGACAGCGGAAAATATAAAAAAAGCGTACGGAGAAAGAGCAATCCTCAAGGATGTATCACTGTATGTCAATGACACTGACAAAATAGGAATTGTCGGGATAAACGGTGAGGGCAAATCAACCTTGCTTAAAATTCTGGCGGGTGAGCTGGACTGTGACGGCGGCGAAATAACCCCGGCGAGGAATCTTAGGATCGCATATCTGCCGCAGACTCCGGTATTTAAAGAGGGTTCAACCGTGATTGAAGCCATGGAATGTGATGAAAACGGCGCGGATGTGTTTGAGGCGAAGCGGATACTTACAAAGCTTGGAATAAATGATTTTGACAGGAAAACGGAGCTGCTGTCGGGAGGTCAGAGAAAGCGGGTGGCGATAGCCCGCGCGCTTTCGGGCGAATCAAATCTTCTGATTCTTGACGAGCCTACAAATCATCTTGACAGCGAAATGATAATATGGCTTGAAAATTTTCTTAAAGCATATAAGGGCGCTATTATAATGATTACCCATGACAGATATTTCCTCGACAGGGTAACAAACAGGATCGCGGAGGTTGACCGCGGGGAGTTGTATCTGTATGAAACGAACTATTCGGGATTTATTGAGGAGAAAAACGCAAGGCTTGAAGCTGCAAGGTCGGCTGAGAAAAAGCGTCAGGCATTCCTGCGCAGGGAGGTTGAATGGGTGCGCCGCGGCGTTCTTGCAAGAGGAACAAAGAGCAAGGTGAGGCTTGACAATTATGAGCGGATAAAAAATCAGGAGGGACTGCATGAGCGGCAGAAGCTTGAACTATCCTCTATGAATTCACGTCTTGGCAAAAAGATAATTGAAATTAACGGCATCTCAAAGTCCTATGATGGAAACACCTTAATCAGCAATTTTTCATATAATATGCTGAGAAATGACAGGATCGGTGTTGTCGGCTCAAACGGAACGGGAAAATCAACGCTTTTAAAAATGATTGCCGGAATGACAGAGCCGGACAAGGGCAGTATTGACCGCGGAGAAACGGTAAAGATAGGTTATTTTTCACAGGAAAGCGAAGCTATGGATTTATCCATGCGCGTTATCGACTATGTGAAGGAGGCGGGAGAGTATATAGAAACTCCAGAGGGCACAATATCGGCGGCAAAGCTTCTGGAGCGCTTTTTGTTTGACGGCGAGGCGCAGTGGAGCACAATAGGGCGCTTATCCGGCGGCGAGCGCAGACGGCTGGAGCTTATGCGGGTGCTTATGACGGCGCCGAATATTCTGCTGCTTGACGAGCCGACAAATGATCTTGATATAGAAACGTTGTGTATTCTGGAGGAATATATAGAAGGCTTTGCCGGAGCGGTAATCGCCGTGTCGCATGACAGGTATTTCCTTGACAAAATATCGGCTCAGATATTTGAGCTTACGCCGTACGGTGAAATTAAGCGTTATCCGGGTAATTACTCAGATTATGAGGAAAAGCGCGTGGAGTACAGCAGAGAAGCGGCAAAGCCAAAGGAGAAAACCGCGCGTACCGTAAGAGAAAGCAAGCCGAAATTTACATTTAAGGAGCAGCGCGAGTATGAAACGATAGATGACGATATTGCGGCGCTTGAGGAAAAAATATCGGCGGCAGAGAAGGAAATGGAAAAATGCGCGACAGATTTCACAAGGCTCAATGAGCTTGCTAATGAAAAGGCGGAGCTTGAAGCGCGGCTTGAAGAAAAAACGGAGCGGTGGATATATCTCAATGAAAAGGCTGAGGAGATAGAAGCATATAAAAACAACAGATAAAAGGAGGGTATGGACAGATGAATATATTTTTGATTTTCGCGTTTTTATTCTTTGCGGGGAGCGTATGCGGCTGGTGCCTTGAGCTGCTTTTCAGACGGTTCTTTTCAAAGAACAATCCGTCAAAAAAGTGGGTGAATCCCGGATTTCTTAACGGAACCTATCTTCCGATATACGGCTTCGGCTTATGCGCGCTGTACGCTATGACAATGCTTGAAGAATTTATATATGTTGATAATGCTGTTCTTCAGAAAATTATATTGTTTATAATGATGGCGGCGGCAATGACCGCTATCGAATACATAGCCGGAATAATATTTATAAAGAGAATGAAAATCAAGCTCTGGGACTATTCGGAGGAATGGGGCAATATTCAGGGGATAATATGTCCGAGATTTTCGTTTTTCTGGGCGGTGCTGAGCGCGCTGTATTATTTCCTTATTCATCCCCATGTTCTTGACGGAATACGCTGGCTTTCTGAAAATCTCGCGTTTTCGTTCTTTATAGGACTGTTTTTCGGAGTGTTTATAATAGACGTAAGCTATTCGCTCAATCTGACGGTAAAAATCCGTAAATTCGCAGAGGAGAATAAGGTTATAATAAAGTATGAAAATCTCAAGTCCGAGATCAATTCACGAGCAATGGAGGGGCAGAAAAACTTTCTTAACTTCCTGCTCCAGTTCCGTTCGGAGCTTTCGCTGAAGGACTCTTTGAAGGAGCATCTGAAGCGAATAAAAAGGAAA
>JBJEIW010000129.1:0-2623 GCA_051877435.1 Candidatus Ornithomonoglobus sp. | reverse complement strand
CGAAAAAAACGCTGTGTCTTACCTCAAGCCATTTTTGCAGCGCCGAAAAGCAGTACAGAAATCCGCTTGAATACGGAGGACAGAGAACACCATCGGCGCAGTGGACGGTTACGGGAAGCGGCGCGGTCATTCTTTCATCGGCAGGAAAGGGTCCCGTTATAACGCATGTAACAACAGGACGTATAATAGACAGAGGAGTGACAGATATAAGCAACATGGGAGCGGCAATGGCGCCGGCGGCTATAGATACTCTTGTTTCACATTTTCGGGATACAGGCTTTAAGCCCTCCGATTATGATCTTATTCTCACAGGAGATTTAGGCACAATAGGCTCGGAAATACTCTGCGAGCTTATAAAGAAAGAGGGCTATGATCTGGAGGGACGTCACAGGGATTGCGGAAAGATGATATATGACATTGAGGAACAGGATGTTCATGCCGGAGCAAGCGGCTGCGGCTGCTGCGCGGCTGTGCTGTGCGGTCATATATTAAAGAAGATGGAGCGCGGAAAATACCGCCGCATTCTGGTGGCGGCAACGGGTGCGCTTATGAATCCGCTGACGGTTGAGCAGGGGGAGAGCATTCCTTCGATCTCACATGCCGTGGCAATAGAAATGAGGTAGTACAGATGGATTATGTAAAAGCATTTATAATAGGCGGATTTATATGCGTAATAGGTCAGATACTGATAGATAAAACAAAGCTTACACCCGCTAGGATACTTGTAATCTATGTTGTTGCGGGAGCCTTTCTCGAACTGTTCGGGATATACAAGCCGCTTTCGGAGTTTGCCGGAGCGGGCGCGTCGGTTCCGCTTACGGGCTTCGGCTCGAATCTATGTAAGGGTGTTATAAAAGCCATAAATGAAAAAGGATTTTTAGGCGTTATAACCGGAGGACTTACCGCCGCCGCCGCGGGAGTATCAGCCGCGCTGCTGTTCGGCTTCCTTGTTGCGCTCATTTTCAAGTCGAAGCCGAAAAAATAATTTAGGAAAATATGTTGAAAATTGTATATAATTATGATAAAATTACCATTAACATACTATTTTCGGAGGCGCGGCATGAAAAGGGATAATTACGGTAAGCTAAGCGAGTCATACTGGATAGGCGGCAGCAGCGGCGCCTATCCCATGACCGCTGATACATATACATACTCATACAGCTACAGACTGCGTGAGGGCGGCAAGGCGGGAATCGTTATAGGGGCAAGAAACAAAGATAACTATCTACTTCTTGAAATCGACCATGGAACTGACAGACTGACGATTTATGACATCTGCGACAATGCGTGGGAGAACGGTGTGTCGTCCAAAACAGTGTGCGGAAATCCCGACGGTTATCCTGCGTATGCTCTGCGGAAGCTGAACGAAATAGAAATATCGGTGTGTCGTGACGCGATAAGCGTTAAGCTCAACGGCAGAGCGGTGATTGGAAACGAGAAAATTCTGCCCGAAAGCAGTCCTTTTATACCGCGTAAAAATATGCTTATGCTCGCGGGAGCGGATCAGAATGATGGGTGTATTGTAATTCATAATCCAATTGCGGTTATTGACGGAATCCCATTTAAATCCTATGGTGTGGAGCAGCTTGAAATACATAACGGCTTTGAGGTGTTTTCAAATGTTCCCTGTGTAAGCGTGCGGAAGCGAATAAATATTGATAAGGAAATAAGGTCGGCAGTCCTTTATGCCTCTGCAAGAGGCTTTTACAACGCTTTTGTGAACGGAAGGAAAGCGGGAAACGAATATTTTGCTCCGGGCTTTACGGATTACAGGCTCAGGATTCAATATCAGAAATATGACATAACGAATATGCTTGCAAGCGGTGAAAATATCGTCAGCGCTATTGTGGGGCAGGGCTATTATTCGGGCTTTGCGGGCTATAATTATAACGGCTGCGTGTACGGCAGTCAGAATTCGTTTATCGCAAGAATAGAAATTGAATATGCCGACGGCACATCGGAGGTCATTGTTACGGACGAAAGCTGGGAGCTTGCCGAATGTGAGCCGGTTATTTTCGCAGATTATCTCCAGGGTGAATACTATGACGCGCGGCTTGAAAATGCCGGTGTTCCGTGGGATAAATGCAGTATAGTGCCGGATCCGGGCGCGCCCATTCCGACAAACGGTGAAGCAGATGATCTTGAATTTTCTATGGAGGAGCAGGATTATACAGGCGCGCATGAGGTAATGCGCCTTGCCGGAAAGCTGTGCGGAGGTGCACCTGAGGGAGACATAATTTATGATATGGGTCAGAATATGGTGGGGACGGTAAAAATAAGGCTGCGAGGACGGCACGGAGAATCAATCAAGGTCCGCTACGGCGAGATGCTTCGCAAAGACGGCGGGCTGTACACCGCAAATCTCCGCTCCGCAGCAAATACTGATGTTTATATTTTAAAGGGAACGCCGGAGGGGGAGGTGTTCTGTCCCGACCTTACAGCGCACGGCTTCAGATATGTCCGGATAAGCGGACACGGCTGTGAGCTTTCAGATACAAGTATTGTGATTGAGGAGGTCACGGGCATTGTGCTGTCAAACGTTGACAGAATAATCGGCAGCTTTGAATGCTCTGATGAGCTTATAAATAAGCTGTATTCCAATATCGTGTGGAGCCAGAGGAGT
>JBJEIW010000128.1:0-11513 GCA_051877435.1 Candidatus Ornithomonoglobus sp. | reverse complement strand
CTTGTTTACTGATGTTGGTTTTGGTTGGTGCTGAAAAAATGGGGAAACTCAAATCGGAATAGTGTTGAAAAATGCTGTGTTTTGTGATATAATAACAGAAGGTTGAAGGGTCAGTAATCAATCTTCTGTTTTTTTTATCGGAGGAATGATTGATGAACACCAAATATCAAACAAATAAGAAGGTATTAGTTTATTGCAGAGAAAGCCGTGATGATTACGGTGAGAAATATGAGCGTATAGAAACTCAGAGAGATATTCTTTTATCGTATTGCAAAAGGCAGGGACTGACAAACATTGTTGACGTGATTATGGACGATAATGTGACAGGAACCTCTTTCAAGCGACTGGATGATATAAAACGGCGTATGGCTGACGGTGAGATTGATATTTTCATATGTAAGGATGCGTCGCGTCTGGGACGAAATCTTCTTGAAAGTCTGAAATTTATCCAGTTTGCGGAGGATAACGATGTAACAATCCTGTTTGAAAGCGAGGAGTTCAATCCGGAGCTGTTTCCGCTTATTGCGTGGTTTAATGAACGGCGCGCAAAGGATGACAGCGATAAAATCAGACATGTGCTTCGCCATAAGCTTGAAAATGGTCTTGTAATCAGCGCGCCGTACGGGTATGTAAAGAAAGAAGGACAGCTTGTTCCTGACGAGGATACCGCGCCTGTTGTGAGAAAAATCTTTGATATGAGCTGCAACGGAAGCACACCACCGCAGATTTCGGATTATCTGAATATCATTCGCGCGCCGAGTCCGTCCAAGGGGAATAAAAGCTTTAACACGGTTATAAATCCGATATGGACTGCCGATAATGTGAGGCGTATTCTTCAGAATCCCAGTTACACGGGGCTTCAGGTGTCGTGCAAAAGACGAAAGGTAAGCTTTAAGAGCAAGCGATATACAGAGGTTCCGGAGGAGGAACGTATTTACATAGAAAATCACCATGAAGCTCTGATAAGCAAAGACGTATTTGATTATGTGCAGCTTAGTATACGTTCATTTAAGATTCCGAGCCGTAAGCCTGCGAATAATCCGTTTTCGGCCTTGCTTCGCTGCGGACGCTGCGGCAAGAGTGTGCTTGTGAGAAGCAGACGCGGAGGGAAGCCGTACAAATATATGTGCGGAAAGTATAATCGTGAAGGCGGCATTAAGGACAATGTAAGAGAAAATTGGGGCTGTAATCCGCATGAGGTTTATTATGAGGACTTATGCGGAACTATTTCCGGGTATGTAGGTCATTTCCTTGATGATAAGCTTTTCAGGCAGAGTGTTCTTGATGCGATAAACCAGAATGCACAGGACTCAAAAATACAGCAGCAGATTGACAATCTCAAAAAAAGAGAGGATGCTCTTAAAAAGAGATTTGATATTCTCTATGAGGATAAGCTCAGCGGGATACTTCCAGATTTTATGTTTGTTGAAAAGGCGCAGCCTGTTAAGGCTGAGCTTGAGAGAATGCATAATCAGACTGAAATGCTGAAAAATGAGCTTGCTCACGTAAAGAAGCTTGACAGCGTCTCGGAGTATGAAAAGCTTATGAAGAAAATACATGATGACGGAATTTCGCCTGAGGGTCTGGCGGTTCTGTTTAATGAAATCATCGTGTATGAGCCGGGAGAAATCACTGAAGCAGTAAAGGAAGAATACGGAATTTGTGAGGAGCAGTTCGGAAAGCTGTATAACGAAGGTGGACTGCTGTTCGTTCAAAAAGCGCCGTGGGGAAATATAATTCATTAAAAATAGCAATATTATACAAAAATCTGCAAAAATAACACCTTAATTTTTATTTAAAATCACTCAAAAATAATCGACAAATTTTTTATCACTTAGACTTTAAACACATCCGGGATATTGTGAATCGCGATTGCGACGGCAATTGCTGTGCCTAATGACACATCGTCAAGGGTTGACGTAAAGGTTGCCATTCCCTCGGGAAAATTATGTATTGCGATTGCAAGCGCCATAAGAACACCCATTCTCTGAAGAACGGCGTCATGCTGACCTGCTTTTGCGGCTGTAAGATCGCTTTCCGGTGACGGAATAAGATTATCAATAAGCATTATGAGTACCATACCGCCAAAGAATGCGGCGCAGGAGATCCATACACCCTTCACGCTTCCGTAGCCGGCGCTCAGATAATCCTGAGCTTTGGCAAGCATCTCCACAAATGATATGTACAGCATAACTCCCGCCGAAAAACCAAGCGCGGTTGACAGAAACTTTTTATTTGTCCGCTTTGTGAATAGCGCAATGACACTTCCGACACCTGTTGCAAGTCCCGCAAGCAGGGTAAGTATCATTGCTGTCATAACATTTTGTTCCATGCGATTCACTCCTTTTTACGTTACAGTTTTGTGTATATTATGTTGCTTAAAAGGTATTTGTGAGTAAAACATTTTTAAGAAAAATATTGAAAAGCTTAACGATATATGTTATAATATAAAGGTATTTGTAAAATAAAAGTATTTTATTTTGAGTAGGAAGTGACTCTTGTGACTCTGTCTGACTGTCTGGCTGAAATAAAGCCTGTTGACAATTTAATGCTTGAAAGATCACGTCAGAAGTGGCTTACTGTAGCTAAGCCTCTGTTCAGTCTCGGAAGGCTGGAGGAGCTTGTTTCACAGATCGCGGCAATATCCGGCGACATAAAAGCAGCGGTTGAAAAAAAGGCTTTGGTGATAATGTGCGCAGATAACGGAGTTGTCCGTGAGGGCGTTACACAGTGTGACGAGAGCATAACAGCAATGGTCACGGAAAACTTTACAAAGCGCAGGGCAAGCGTGAGCATAATGGCAGAACGTGCAGGCTGCGACCTTTTTCCTGTAGATATAGGAGTTTCTGTAGATGTTCCGGGAGTGACGGATGCTTCAAAGAAGGTGAGATACGGAACCGGTAATATAGTCCGTGGGCCGGCAATGACGCGTGAGGAGTGTATCGCGGCGGTTGAAGTCGGGATAAATATGGTTTCAGAGCTTAAGAACAAGGGCTATAAGCTCATTGCTACCGGTGAAATGGGTATCGGAAATACCACGACCTCGGCCGCTGTTACAGCCATACTGCTTGATGAGTCCCCTGAAAGAGTAACAGGGCGCGGAGCGGGTCTTTCCTCTGAGGGGCTTGAAAGAAAAATTGCGGCGGTAAAGCGGGCGATTGAGGTAAATGCGCCGGAGAAGGAGGATGTTGTTGAGGTTATCAGCCGTGTCGGAGGTCTTGATATAGCAGGTCTGTGCGGTGTGTTTTTAGGGGGAGCGCTCTATGGCGTTCCGGTCATAATTGACGGATTTATTTCAGCATCGGCAGCATTATGCGCATTCAGACTGTGCAAAGCAGCAAGGGATTATATGATTCCGTCTCATGTCTCGAAAGAACCTGCCGGAAGGATGGTGCTTGACGCTCTGGGATTTGCGCCGTATATTGACTGCGGAATGTTTCTGGGCGAGGGCAGCGGCGCTGTGGCGCTTATGCCGCTTATTGATATGGCATCGGATGTATACCGGGATATGCAGACCTTTGATGACTGGACGGACAATGAAGCTTATAAAATACTTGTATAGCAATTTAATTCATAACAAAACTGAAGAAAAGGAGAAAAGGAAATGGAAACATTATACATTGACAGCCGTATGGGGGTATCGGGCGAAAAACTTTTTGCAGCATTAGTAGATATGCTTGATGCGCCGGAGGCATTTATAAGAAAATTTAATGAGCTTGGTATAAATGGCATAAAAGCTGAGCGTTCAACTGACGCGAGAAAAGGAATAGCCGGTTCAATTATTGAGTTCAGGCGTCACAGTAGAAATATAAATATGTATGATGATGAGTTGGATGCTGAGGAAAGTCCGCAGCGTTCGGGAAGACATCATAAAGCAGTATACAGAAAGCTTGGCGATGTTAAAGCTATAATAGATGATTTGCCGCTTACAGGCAAAGTAAGAAAGCAGGCAGCCGCTATATATGACAGTATTGCGCAGACTGCCGCAAAGGCCTACGGAAAGGATCCACAAACGCTTTCGTTGCACAGAACAGGCGGACGGGACGTTATAGCGTCGGTTATAGGTGTATGTATGCTTCTGGAGGAGCTGGAATATGACCAGATTCTTGTCTCACCGGTTGCGGTAGGAACAGGCTATGCAGAGACTTCGAGGGGAAGACTTCCGATACCGATACCGCCATTGCAGCTTTTACTTGACGGAATTCCGTTTTCAAACGGTTCAGAGGAAGGCGAGATATGTACTCTTGAAGGTGCGGCGATACTTAAATATTTTGCCGATTCCTTTGAGGATATGCCGGAGCTTACTGTTAAGCGATCGGGAAACGGACTGGGGCAAAGAGAATTCAAGTCCGGTGTGAACTGTGTAAGGGTGTATCTCGGTAAAGTTGTTAAGTCTGCGGCGAACAAGGCGGTTGCGGTGCTTGAGTCAGTTCTTTACAATGATAATGCACAGTCGCTTTTTCTTGCTTCGGAACGGCTTGCTGAGACAGGGGTTACCGAGGCATATACGATGCCGATAGCATCGCTTACGGGCGGAAGCGGTTTTGTTTTAAAATGCGTATGTCCCGCGGACGAGGCAGATATGGTGGCCGGTGAAATTCTCAGAAATACATCTGCCCAGAGCGTAAGACGTATTTCCGCTGCGGCGTATGAGACGGAGCGGACCATAACACCGGTATCAACATCAATTGGAGAGATCGGCATAATAAAAATAAGCGGCTTCGGTGTTTTGGATGTAAGACCCGTGGCAGCTGATGTTGCAAATGCGGCGCGTGAACATGGAATGACATATGCCGAGGCTCTTGAAATAATAAATAAAGAAACCTGAAAACCGCATAAAATTTTGTAAAAATGCTTAATGCATGCGGTTAAGCTCTCTTTTCACTAAGTTTTCTTCATTACATTGACTATAGAAAACTTAGTGAAAAGCATATAGTTTTGAAACAGCCTTTTATCCTAATTTTTCCGAAATCTGACCCATAAGCACAGGTGTCATGATATTCTGCGGACACACTCTCTGGCATGCGCCGCACTTTTTGCATTTGTCAGCCTTGCCGTTAATGCCGGCATATATTTCTTTTGCTTTATCGATATTTGCAACGGGGATTTTATTGTATGCTTCATATACTGCCGGAATATCAACGCCGAACGGACACGGCATACAGTACGCGCATTTGGTACACGGAACAAGCGCCATTGTGTCAAAGACATGCTTTGCCTTTTTCATACATTCGAGCTCAGTATCGCTCATCATGCCAACATCTGCACGAGAGGCATATTCAATGTTTTCGCTGACCTGACCCATAGCGCCCATGCCCGAAAGTGTAATACGCACCTCAGGACGATTCCAGAGAAAATCAAATGCGCTTTCGACAGGGGTTTTGCCCGCCGGGAGCTCCTTGATGATCTGCACGGACGGATTGGCAAGCTTGCCTCCGTAGAGCGGCTCCATGATAATAACACCGATGCCCTTTTCCTTTGCCGCATATTCAAGACCTTCAAGTCCTGCCTGATATTCGGTGTTTATATAGTTAAGCTGAATCTGGCAGAATTCCCATCCGTCATATGAGTCGAGTATGCGCTTAAAGGTTTTGCAGTCATCATGGAAGGAAAAGCCTATATGTCTGATTTTGCCCTCCGCCTTTGCCTTTTCGAGCTGAGGAAGAACATTGTGTTTTATAATGATATTGTCAAAGCGATCCTTGTCGAGCGCGTGGCAGAGGTAGAAGTCAATATGGTCTGTGCGCAGTCTTGCAAGCTGCTCATCAAGCATTCTTGTAACATCTTCTTCACTTTTAACATGCCATGTAGGGAGCTTTGTGGCAATTTTGATTTTATCTCTCAGAGCGTGTTCTTCAAGTATTTCTCCGGCAATGACCTCGCTCTTTTCGTTATGATAGACATATGCCGTATCAAAATAATTGATGCCGTTATCAATGGCATATTTCATCATTTCATAGGTTTTTTCTTTATCTATTTTTCCTGCGTCACCGTCAAGCACGGGAAGACGCATAAGTCCGAAGCCGAGCACTGAAACGTCCTCGCCTGCTAATTTCCTGTATTTCATAGGTATTCCTCCTTCGGGTTTAGTCGTACATTAAAATGGCGGTGTCAGTAAAAAGCCATATATTACAGAACATCATCAGAATCAGAACCGCCGTTATCCTGATACTGATCATCATTTTGTTCCGGGATGCTCTGCATGGATGTTGAATACCATACTTCTGTTCCGTTTGTTGTAATTCCCGGAGTGATTGTCATTGTGCTGTTTGATGAGTCAAAGCTTACCTTGTGCTTTATGCCTCGTATTTCAATAGTATCCTTTGATAGCGCTTTGTAAGGCACTGTCTGACCGTTCATCTCCATAAATCCGAAGGTTTCGCTGTAAGCAATAGTATCTTCGGTGACGGTGAGCTTGCCTGTGGTCACGATGTTTCCGGCAGATGCCCATGTACCTGTCATTTTTGTTTTAAGCGACGCGGTGCCGTGAATACTGAAGCCTATAAAAACACCGACAATAACTGCAATTACAGCCGCGATTAAGCCTATGAGCCTGTAATTATACTGCTTTTTTATGGGTGCTGTACCGGTGAATCGGGTAAGACTGTCAGTAATAGCCGATTCGGCAATCGGATATGCCGGTTCCGTTACGGGATTTTGTATATCATCAATAGTTTCTGTGTTGTCTGTTACAGGCTCTGTGGATTGCTCCGGCAACTTTGCGTCCTGTGTATTGAATTCATCCTCGCGCTTCGGGGGAATATAAACAAATCCTTCCGGAAGCTCTTCGCCGCAATGCGGACATTTCATTTCATACCACTTCTTTCAAAAAACTTTAAAGATATATTAATACATTTAACGTAAAAAGTCAATAGTTTTTTGTTGACATTATTGAAGGTTTGTATTAAAATAAGAGTTGACAATCAATTATACAGAGAGGAATGTACATAAAAATGTTTAAGGTTATAGACGGCGGTGTTTGCGCCGCTGAGGGGTTTAAGGCTAACGGGTTGAACTGTGGTCTTAATCTGGATAAAGAAAAGAATGATCTGGGTCTGCTTGTTTCGGATGTGCCGTGCAATACAGCAGGAGTATATACTCAGAATAAGGTTAAGGGCGCTCCGGTAACGGTTACAAAAAATCATATCGCGGCAGCGGGCGGGAAAACGCGCGCAGTTATTATGAATTCAAAGAATGCCAACACCTGCAATGCCGACGGCATAGAAAAGGCGGAGAGAATGTGTGAGCTTGCCGCAGAGCAGCTTGGTCTTGATCCTAAAGAGGTGCTTGTTGCCTCCACAGGCGTTATAGGACAGATTCTGCCGATAGAGCCGATCGAGAATAATATAGCCGAGCTTGTAAAGGGTCTTTCCTATGACGGAAACGAGAGCGCTGCAACCGCGATCATGACAACAGATACCGTTAAGAAGGAGTACGCGCTTGAAATAAAGCTGGGCGGCAGGGTATGTCACATCGGCGGTATGGCAAAGGGCAGCGGTATGATTCACCCGAATATGGCAACAACGCTGAATTTTGTTACAACGGATGCGGCAATATCCTGTGAGCTGCTGCAGAAGGCGCTTTCGGAAATTGTAAAGGTTACATATAACTGTCTCAGTGTTGACGGCGACACCTCAACAAATGACACGCTTTTAATTCAGGCAAACGGCCTTGCGGGTAACGCTGAAATAACAGAGGAAAATGAGGACTACAATGTATTTAAAGAAGCGCTCTATGTTGTACTGAGCGAACTGACAAAAATGCTTGCAAAGGACGGCGAGGGCGCCACAAAGCTTCTGGAGTGCACAGTTTCAACAGCGCCGGATCAGGATACCGCTATTATTGTAGCGAAGAGCGTGATACGCTCACCGCTTTTAAAGTGCGCAATGTTCGGTGAGGATGCCAACTGGGGGCGCGCTCTGTGCGCCATAGGCTACGCGGAGGCTGATTTTGACATTGACAAGGTTGATGTGGATTTCCGTTCCGCTGCCGGAGTTCTGCCGGTATGCCGTAACGGCGCGGGTATTCCGTTTTCCGAGGAGTTTGCAAAGGTCGTTCTTGGCGAGGACGAGATATTTATTGATGTAAACCTCAATCTCGGCAATGCGCAGGCTAAGGCATGGGGCTGTGACCTCACATATGACTATGTAAAGATTAATGGCGACTACAGATCATAATAAATTCATGCGCGAGGCGCTGCGTCAGGCAAAAAAGGCTGCGGCAATCGGTGAAATGCCGGTGGGAGCGGTAGTGGTGCGCGGCGGTGAGATAATATCACGCGGCTATAACAAACGCGAAACAAAAAAGAATGCGCTTCTTCATGCGGAGCTTATAGCAATTGAAAGAGCGTGCAAAAAGCTGGGCGGCTGGCGGCTGCCTGGGTGTGAGCTGTATGTCACTCTTGAGCCGTGTCCGATGTGCGCCGGCGCTGTTCTGAACTCAAGGGTCGAGCGCGTCTATTACGGAGCCTCTGACAGTAAATCCGGCTGCGCCGGGTCAAGAATAAATCTGCTTGACATGAATTTGTGCAATTATTCACTCACTGCCGAGGGCGGTATTCTCGGTGAGGAGTGTTCAATGATAATTAAGGAGTTCTTTCGGAGCTTAAGGAGGGACAAGAAATGAAACTTAGAAAAATATTAGCCTGTGTTCTGGCGGCTGTGGCTATGCCGGTTATTCCGGGGGTATATGCGGCTGAACTGTTCAGCGCAGCCTACAACGCTGAGGATTTAAAAATTGATAAGGAAAACGGAGTTGTCCTTGAACAGGCGGTGCCGGACGGTGACTATACCGTAACGGTCAGAACCGGAGGAGATACCGAAACAAACGCCAACATCTATATTAACGGCGGCGAGCGCGTAAGAGCGTACACTCTTGAGGCGGGACAGACGCAGGATAACGAGCAGCCTGTAGTGCCTAAGGACGGCAAAATCACCGTTCAGGTTCTGGGCGAAAATCCGAATGTTACCGAAATTGATATAGAGCAGCTTCCAGAACGTACCGAGCCGGGCGAAAAAACTACTATATATATAGCCGGAGATTCAACTGCGCAGACCTATGACTATACTAAGGCATATCCGCAGACCGGATGGGGTCAGGTGTTCGGCGATTATTTCACCGATGATGTTGTCGTTGAAAACAGGGCAATGGCGGGAAGAAGCTCAAAGAGCTATGACAATGACGGCAGACTTGACAAAATTCTTACGGAAATGCACCCGGGCGACTATGTGTTTATCCAGTTCGGAATAAATGACGGCGCAGTGGCTAAGCCGGAGCGGTATATAAGCGTTGAGGACTATAAAAAGCTTATTACCGATAGATACATCGGAGAGGTGAAAAAGCGCGGCGGCATACCCGTGCTGCTAACCCCTACAGCTGCATCATGGTGGGACGAGGAAAATAACTGCTTCATGGAGTCGCGTCAGGAATACGCGGAGCCTACAAGGGAGCTTGCAGAGGAAACAGGTGTTGAGTTCATTGATATAAATGAAATTATGACCGATACGTGGAATAAGAATGATAAGGATGAGGTGCTGAGTCTGTATTTTATATGCGAACCGCTTGAAAGCAAGGCATATCCGACCGGAACAGATGACCATACGCATTTAAAGGCGGCGGGAGCTGAAGCGATCGCGAGGATGGTTGCTGATGAGGTTGCGGACAATATTGATAATCTCTGCATGTATGTAAAGCAGCCTGTTTCTTTTGTGGATATAAGCGGACATTGGGCAGAGCAGACAATTAACGATATGCAGGCAGCCGGATATGTTACGGGTGTGGATTCAGACAAGTTTGAGCCGGACCGCAATGTAACACGGGCAGAGTTCTTGAAAATGGCTATGGAAGCTGCGGGTATTGTCGGTCACGCATACCGAGAGGGCGAATGTCTTGACGCGGCAAATGACGACTGGTACTGCTATTATTTGCAGGGAGCTTTGGATAAGGACTTGATTCCGGAAGCGATGATTAAAACCTGCAAAAAAGAAGCGGTAACAAAGACTCTGGCAGAAGCTACGGAAACAGCAGAAGCGATAACTGCGGATATAAATGCTTATACAGGCATATTTGAGGGTAATACACCAATAACCAGAGAGGAAATGGCGGCAATTGCAATAAACTGTGCATCTTATACTGCAAAGCAGGGCAAGGCTGCTCTTGCGAGCGTGACAGTTGAGAACAGTTTCTCTGATGTTGATAGTATTTCTGAGGCTTACAGAAATTCTGTAGAGGCTGCTCAGTCATATGGAATTGTTGAGGGGGATGACAATTTATTTGCCCCTCAATCAAATTTGACAAGGGCAGAAGCGGTAACAGTGGCAGGAAGATTAATAAAGACATTACAGTAATAAGGGAGATATACTATGAAAAAAATAATAACAATAATACTTGCGGCGGCAATGCTTACGGTAAGCACGGCATTTGCGGCTGATTTTAGTGACACAAAAGGACACTGGGCGGAGGAGGCAATAAGCAGTCTTGCAGAAAAAGGGATTGTTGACGGTATAACTGACACCGAATTTAATCCTGACGGTGAGGTAACGCGCGCCCAGTATCTGAAAATGATAATGGAGGCAACGGGCATGGAAACCGCGCAATACAGAGACGGAGAATGCCTTGAGGCAACGGCAAACGACTGGTACGCGCCGTATCTGCAGAAGGCTCTCGACTGCGGACTTATCCCGGAGGCGATGATTGCGGGCTTTAAGCAGAATGTCGAATATGAGGTTGATGAAAACGGAAAAGCCACCTCGTCAAAGGTTGTATATTCCGGAGCTTTTAACGGCGGACTGCCTATTTCAAGAGAGGAAATGGCAGTGCTTACACAATACTTTTATCAGTATACAAGAACGGTAAAGACAACCGTGAAAAATGACATAAGCGGAATAGAGGATTTTGATGATCAGCTTAGCATAAGCGAATGGGCAGAGAACTCTGTAAAGCTTGCCGTTTCAAACGGATTTATAGAGGGAATGGAAAATAACATTTTCTCTCCGAAAAGCTCAACCACAAGAGCGCAGGCGGCAACCGTGATTCTGAGAGTCATTAATAAGTAAGAAGGTGATTAGTGATGATGAGTAAAAAGACTGTAAAAATCACATGCTTAGTGGTAGCGGGAATTATGGTTCTCACGCTTGTAGCTGGCGGTATTTCAATGTTTGCTGCGTTATGATGATATAAAAGCCTGTCGGAAAAACTCCGGCGGGCTTTTTGTATAAATAGGACTATACATAAAAGAAAAACAAACGAGAATGAATATAAAATACACAAAGTCAAATTTTTTTGTAAAAAGGTGTTGACAAATGTCTTTTGATATGCTAAAATACCTAACTGTTGACGGTGCGAAGCCGAAAACAGAACGCATAACTTATAAGTCAAAAAATATTAAAAAATTTAAAAATATTACTTGACAAAGTCTGAGATATGTGTTAAAATAATTAAGCTGTCGATGAGACAGTGATTTGAACATTGAAAAATGAACAGTGTGAGTTCTTGAAGGTGTAGAAATACACTAA
>JBJEIW010000127.1:0-2679 GCA_051877435.1 Candidatus Ornithomonoglobus sp. | reverse complement strand
TAATATTTTTGTGAATATGTGCATAGGCAAATCCCTAAAAACCATGATTTTATCGGTATTTTCGGAATATTGCCGATGTGTCATATAATCGAACACTATCTGAAAAAATCAAACGGGAGATGCGTCAAAAACATCTCCCGTCTTTTGGTATCGGTATTAAATTTTATTCTGCTGTCTTTTGGATATATACCTTATGTGCGTCATCGAGTAATTTTCTTGTTCTGTTGTAAACAGCCATATCAACGGCAGGTATATCCCGATAACAGGTATCAATAGAAAATTGTACTTCCGGATCAAATGCAGGATTGATTGACTGATAGATTTTTATATGCGCTTCCTTAGTCGCAGTGACCAAATCCAATCCGTTCTCAACCTCTGCAATGGTATCGGCAAGCAGGACCCTCATCCATTCCTCTGCCTCTTGATATACCTCCGGTCTGAGATACATATCCCTAACACTTCGTATTGCATTACGCATAATACCTGAAAGTATTCCGTATCCGTGTCCGTTTGTTTCTCCTGCGGTTACCGCCTTGCGTATTCTTACAGAAGCCTCGCTTGCCGCCATACCATAGCCTACATTGCCCGACTCAACCTCATCAAGAATATCTCCTATTATGTTCTCAACTATAACTATCTGCTCCTCCGTTGCGTCAAGCGGTGCGGATTCACGCGGGATTTCTGCGGCAAATACATTTGTTGTCATTGATGCCGATAATACAGTTGTAAGAATAAATGCGACAACTTTTTTTGATTCCTTCATAGTGAAAACCTCCCATTGCAAAATTAATACTTTCTATATATAACACTTTTCAAAGCTTAGAAATGTTGCACTTGAGCAGGCTTTTTTAATTGTATATATAATTAAATTAACGGTTTCCATCTATCATCAAAAAATATACTTTCAATATGAGATATACTTCGATATGCCCTCCATATCATCGCTGTACTGATATAATCCGTCAAGCTCCCATGTTCGGTGAGTGAGCAGCATATAATAATCCACCTCCTGCGCACGAAGCGTATCATGGTTGTTCATCGGTGTTGCCAGACAATCCTTTAGTTTATCATCCGCATACACATCCGGCAATGACAGTGCCGCATGACCGAACTCATGCCCTGCTGCATAGGTATACCATGAATAGCTGTAGAAAATGTTTGTCACATCCCGTCCGTCACCCGAATATATCCATATATTTTTATCATGTCCGACCGATGCACAGGAAAAGCTCTCTGTACCGTGTACTATATCAAACTTTACCTTTATTTTCTCGTTTTCATCTGCCGCATCCACCTTCTCCAGATGAACCTTAACGGGCTTAGCATGATATTCGCCCTCCCACATATCCTTTATACCTCGCGGGAACGCTTCTTCATATGTAATCTGAGTATTCGGAATGACATATTCTGATGCCTTACCCTCCATGCTGTATCTTGCATAAATATCAATGCTATCATTGCTTTCAATGACATTCACCGCTCTGCCGTTCAGGTACTGTGACAAATCCTCTGCATGGCATACTGCCCGGCATAACAGCGTTAATGCTGCTATGCCCGATATAATTTTTCGTATCATATTTCCTTATTCCTTTCCTTTTGCGGAGGCTTCCCTCTCTGCTGTGCAAGCGCAGCCTTGCGCATATTAATTCTTCCTAATAATGATGGTCTTTGTGATAGGTTATTTTTCCCTTGTGCAGGCTGAATATTGTTTTTTATCGGTTTATTATCTGCCATAAACGCCGCCGTCTGCACCTGCGGAGAGCGAAATTCTACCTCAACAGGCTCAGGCACTTCAACTGTCTGCTCAACTGTCTGTTCCTCACCGTCTAAAGCAAGCAGCTTTTCAAGCTCTGCCAGCCTTGCGGTCTTTTGCTGTAATTCTTCCTCCTGCGGAAACGGCTTTCCTACCTCCTTCTTTGCGTTCTCAAGCTGAATTTCAAGATTTTCAAGAGTTGCGCGGCTGTTATCAAGCTGTACTGCGGCATTGTTCAGAGCATTGTTTATTCTCGTAATATTTCCGCTCTCGTCCTTACCCAGCTCCGTTGTGTACTCCATATTACGTTTCAAAGTCAGTTTGAACTTGTTATAGTATGCATCATACTTTACTGACATATCAAAGCCTTTATACTTTCCGATATTCGCTTTGCTGCGGTCTTTCATCAATGCGCAGGCTGACAATAACGCCTTTCCGGCTTCCGCTCTATCGGTATACTCATGCTCCATTATCGTCATAGGCGCAAACTTACCTTCAGCCGACTCCTGTGATTTGAGAAATGCAACATCCTTTGCATACTTCTCTATAAATTCCTTTGTTTCTGCAATACGCGTGGGAAAATGCTGATGAATACTGTCCTGTAATGCATATTCCGTATTTGTATGGCTCGCCTTTAACATTCTGAGCTTTGCAACGTCAATATCCAAGTCCATCTTCTCTTTGATTCTCGGATCTCCGGCGCAAAGCGCCTTTACCTCAGCATAAGAGAGCGTTGCTTCGTCGGCATCCTCGCAGGAACGCACGGGAGATTTACTCGTCATAATCTGAGATATGAATCTCTGCTTGTTCTCAAGAGTCTGCCAAAGATAGCTGTCGAACGTGCCGTTGGTAACATATCTGAATATATCAACCTCCGGATTTTCGTTCCCCTGACGTATTATTCGTCCGGAACGCTGCTGTAAATC
>JBJEIW010000126.1:0-11703 GCA_051877435.1 Candidatus Ornithomonoglobus sp. | reverse complement strand
CTACCTCATAATCTGCAAGCATATCAGAGAGAAGCTCGTCATAAGTTGTCCCCTTTGCAAGCTTCTCCCATATATATGAACCCGTTTCATTAAGTGTTATAAGTCCGTTGAAGTCGACTGATGCCTTGCCTACAGCGACAACTACGTGTCTGCCTGCCACCGAGCGGAGCATAAAGCCCTTCTTTGTTTTTATCATGTTAATTAACCCCTTTGCTATTATAATTTTGTGTCTGCTATACCGCTTACTTATTCATTCCGTTATATGAAACCTCAGCGGCCTCAAGCTCCATATTGCAGTACAGGCGGTATACCGGTACTTGCTTTAAAACGGTGTCAAGCGTTGTGAGCATCTTTCCCATTTCCTCCTCACCGACGGGACGGACTGTCTGATTCATGATATTAAACAGCGCGTCGTCCGACTCAATAGGCTCGATATGGTTCGTCGTGTCACGCCCGATAACGCATATTCCCTTGATCGGCGCGTATGCGTTTACATTCTGGCTTGTTTTGCCGGAAAACGGAGTTCCGAATGCGTACACGCCCTTATCGGTAAGACGTATTGCCGGCTTATCATCATTTAATATATAAGCCCCCGGAAAACGCTTAAGCCATATCTGCGTATGCGTGGATTTTCCGGTTCCGCAGGGCGCGCTGAAAAGATATGCCTCGCCATTGTAAACAACACATGAGGAATGAAGAAGCATTCCGTTAAAATGAACGAGAGCATTATAAAATTCCGATCCCATCCATATGTATTCGATCATCTCATAGTCAAGATGCGGATTTTCAATAAGTCTCTGCTGATAAAATTCATCGTCGAGCCTTATCTGAACGTTAGTTTCACGGTCACCGTGATATTCATAAGCCCTGCTTTGATTTCTCAGACGGGGATAGCGTACATTCATATCCACAATTATACCGGCAATATTATATCTCATTTAAAATTCCTTTCTGCCATATGTTTTCTGAGGAGTTTCCTCCTATCCATAAAACATTATACACAAAACAAAGGAAAAAAGCAAGTTATTTTGAGAAGTTTTATAAAAAATGTAGACAATTTCAAAAAAATGTAGTATAATATAGCTATCAGAATGCAGACATCAAAAAAATACAATTCGGAAAGGAATTAAAATTATGAAAAAATTAACAAAAGTATTATCATTCGCGGCGGCAATGGCGCTGTGTATGGGAATCGGTGTATCAGCTTCGGCTTTCTCAGATATGCCGGACGGCGAAATGGGCGAGGCTTTGCAGCGTGCTGTTGATGTCGGTCTTATGGACGGTGTAACAACCGATCTCATTGCGCCGAATGACAATATAACAAGAGCGCAGATGGCAACAATTATTGTAAGAGCCTTCAACGCAACTGATAGTTCATCAACTAAGTTTAATGACGTTGCAGCGGACGCATGGTATGCGGATTACGTTTCAAAGGCTTCGGCAATGGGCGCTTTTGAGGGTGATGATGACAACAACTTCAATCCGGAAAACAATATTACATTCCAGGAGACATATATTGTTCTTTCAAGAATGTTCGGCTTTGAAGCGTACAAGTCATCCAAGGGCATGGTAAGTGATTGTGACGAGAGTGTTCTTAACACGTTCAGCGATAAGGATGAGGTTGCGTCATGGGCAAAGAATTATGCTAAGTACATAGTAGGCAACGGCGGTTGGAACGGTATAGACGGCAAGCTTAAACCTACATCTTCAATAACACGCGGTGAATTTGCAATTCTTATGGATAGGATTGTTACAACATATATCGACGAGCCGGGTACATATACAAATCTTCCTGACGGACTCACAATGGTAAGGTGCGGTGGTGTTACAATTGACGGACTTAACACATCACACAACCTTATTATCACATATGGTGTTGATGAGGAAGGCTGTAAGGTAGTTAATTCAACTGTAAATGGTGTGACATTAGTTCTCGGCGGTAAAGATAAGACACCACAGACAAATCAAAACGGTCAGGTTCTTCCCGATGAATCATATGTATCGATCGAAGGTACATATTATGATGTAAGAGTCGGAGCACCATATGTATATCTTAATGCTTCATCAGCAAGCATAGAGTTTTTCAATGGTGTTAAGAACAGTCTTGTAGCACTTTCATTGGGTTAATTCGGATTATCCGGGGGCTGCAGCAAAACTCAGAGTGGGTTTTGCTGCGCCTTTTTTGTTTTTTTAATGTCTGTTTGAATACAGTATCAACAATTCAACAAAAAAATCCGAAAATATAAAATTTGATATTGCATTTTAGACAAAACTAAGGTATAATAGTAAATAATACATTATTCCCGGACAGGAGGATTTAAGATGAGAATAAAGTATAAACGCGTACTCTTAAAAATCAGCGGTGAGGCTCTTGCCGGACCGAAAGGCTTCGGCATTGATGAAGAAACCGTTAGTGAAATATCAAAGAATATCAGAAAAATTGTGGATATGGGCTGTGAGGTCTCAATCGTTGTAGGCGGCGGAAATATCTGGCGCGGACGTTCGAGCAATGATATGGACAGAACAAGAGCTGACCATATGGGAATGCTTGCAACGGCGATTAACTCTCTTGCACTGTGCAGCGGACTTGAGGCGCAGGGGGTCGAAACAAGAGTGCAGACGGCGATTGAGATGCGCCAGGTTGCCGAGCCGTATATAAGAGGAAAGGCAATGCGCCATCTTGATAAGGGCAGGGCTGTAATCTTCGGCTGCGGAACGGGAAATCCGTTTATGTCAACAGATACGGCGGCGGCTCTGCGCGCTGTTGAAATGGAGGTAGACGTCATTCTTCTTGCAAAGAAGGTAGATGCTGTTTATGACAGTGATCCGAACATAAATCCGAATGCAAAGCGCTATACAAACCTTTCATTCAGCGATATTCTTTCAAAGAATCTCGGCGTTATGGACTCAACAGCAGCTTCGCTCTGCCGTGATAATAAGATGCCGATCCTTGTATTCGGTCTTAATGATCCGGAAAATATCGTAAGAGCTGTAAAGGGCGAAAAAATAGGCACACTTGTAAATTACGAAGGCAAATAAAGAGGAGGAAATAATTATGGCAAAATATCCCGAAGTTGAAAGCAAGATGGAGAAGCGAGTAGCAGGTCTGCTCAGCGAATTCAAGACCATCCGTGCAGGACGCGCGAACGCATCGGTTCTTGATAAGATCTCAGTAGAATATTACGGATCACTCACCCCTATCAATCAGGTCGGTTCAATCTCATCACCGGAGCCGAGACTACTTGTGATCCAGCCGTGGGACACCACGCTTCTCAAGGAGATCGAGAAGGCGATCAACAAGTCTGAGCTTGGAATTTCACCGCAGAATGACGGCAAGGTAATAAGACTTTCATTCCCCCCGCTCACAGAGGAGAGAAGAAAGGAGCTTGTTAAGCAGGTCAAGAAGTATGCCGAGGAGGCTAAGGTGCAGATACGCAACGCACGCCGTGACGGTATAGAAATGTATAAGAAGCAGAAGAAGGACGGCGAGATCACAGAGGACGATATGAAGAAGATAGAGAAGGATATTCAGAATCTTACGGATAAGTATATCAAGGAAATCGATTCTGTAACCGCAGATAAGGAAAAAGAAATTACAGAAATCTGATATATAGCTTGCATTAAGTACTCTGTATTTTAATCGTACTTAATGCAAGCGGTTAAGGTCTCTTTTCACTAAGTTTTCTTCATTGCATTGACTATAGAAAACTTAGTGAAAAGCATATAAAAGTAAAAACAGTATTGCGCCAAACGCAATACTGTTTTCATATGACAGTGCATAATAATTGAAAGGATTATCAATTATGCTTTTTAAAAAGAAAAGAATAAATCACGAAATAGATATGAATAATCTGCCGCAGCACATCGGCGTTATCATGGACGGCAACGGAAGATGGGCAAAAAAACGCGGACTGCCAAGAAGCGCCGGACATAAGGCGGGCGCGGAAAGCCTTAAAAAGGTGGTTACAGAGGCAAACAATATGGGTATTAAATACATAACCGTATATGCCTTTTCGACCGAAAATTGGAAAAGACCTCAGGCTGAGGTGGATTATCTTATGAATCTGCTTATGGATTATCTTATTAATGCCGAGAAAACTCTTGCAAACGAGAATGTCAGGATACGCGCGATCGGTTCACGAAAGGAGCTTTCGGAGGAGATGCAGAAACAGATTATAAAAACTGAGAATTTCACTAAGGACAGAACCGGCATTACAATGAATATCGCCCTCAATTACGGCGGACGCGAGGAGCTGGTTCACGCCGCGGGCGAGCTTTGCAAAAAAGCGGCGGCGGGAGAGCTTGATCCCGACAGGCTTAGCGAGGAGGATATTGACAGAGAGCTTTATACAGCCGGACAGCCGGATGTGGATCTGTTGATACGCACAAGCGGCGAGCAGAGACTGTCAAATTTCATGCTGTGGCAGGTAAGCTATGCTGAAATGATATTTGTAAAGAAGGCGTGGCCTGATTTTAAGCCCGCAGATCTCAGAGAGTGCATTCTGGCGTTCCAGGGCCGAGGCAGAAGATTCGGAGGTATTTGAAATGCTGACAAGAGTTATAACTTCAATAGTTGCGTTAATGATATTTTTTGCCGTTATATTTGCGGGTGTGATCCCGCTGCTGGCGACGGTTGGTCTTGTAATACTTGCAATGCTGTATGAGGTGTACAGCGCGGTTACAAAATCCGTTCCCGTTAAGGTGTGCGGATATGTCTGCGCTCTGCTTCTTATGGTCGCTTTCTTTTTCAGACAGACCGGCTTCGGCGTTGTCCAGGCTCTGATCATTACTATGCTGTTTGCGGTATTCCTGCACGGCAAGGTCGATTACCGTGAGCTTTTCGGTGTGGTGCTTATTACAATATATATCACTTTGTTTATGGGATATATCCCGCTTCTGAGAATCCGCAACGGACTTGCGGCTATGGCGTTTATATTTATAATCGCATGGGGCAGCGATACAGCGGCATATTTCTGCGGAACATTTTTCGGAAAGCATAAGCTTATTCCTAAGGTAAGCCCGAAAAAAACCGTTGAAGGCTCGGCGGGAGCGGTGGTATGCGTTGCTCTGCTCTGTCTGCTCTATGTATTTATTGTTGACAAGTGCGGCGGAAGCTTTGGCGAGGGACCTATCGGAACAGTGGAGTATATTATGGCTCCCGTGATAGGAATTATTGCATCAGCGTTATCCCAGTTCGGTGATCTTGCTGCATCGGCAATTAAGCGCGACTGCGGAATTAAGGATTACGGAAAGATTTTCCCGGGACACGGCGGATTTATGGATAGGTTCGACAGCGTAATTCTGATAGCGCCTGTTGTATACTACGTTGTGCGGTATTTTCCGGCGATAATTGCATATCTTAAATAACATAAAGAGGATTTTACAGATGAAAATTTCAATATTAGGCTCAACAGGCTCAATAGGAACGCAGACGCTTGAATGTGTGCGCGACCACCCGGAATGCTTTGAGGCTGCTGCAATCGCAGGCAACAGAAATATAAAGCTGCTTGAGGAGCAGGCGAGAGAATTTCATCCCTCGCTTGTCTGCGCGGCGGACGAGACGGCGGCAGCAGAGCTGAAAATAAGGCTTGCCGATACGGATATCAGGGTTCTCGGCGGAAAAGAAAGCATTGTTGAGGCGGCGCAGTACAGTGAGGCGGACACAACGGTTGTTTCTGTTGTAGGCATGGCGGGTATTGAGCCTACCATTGCGGCGATAAAGAGCGGCAAGCGCGTCGCGCTTGCAAACAAAGAAACGCTTGTGGCGGCAGGACATATAATAAAGCGGTATGAGGAGGAATACAAAAAATCCATAATACCGGTTGACAGCGAGCATTCCGCAATATTCCAGTCGCTGCTCGGAGCGCATGATAAAAAAGAGATAAAGCGTATACTTCTCACAGCGTCCGGCGGAACGTTCTACGGCAAAAAGCGTGAGGACTTAAAGGACATAACCCCGGAGCAGGCGCTGCATAACCCCAACTGGGATATGGGTGCGAAGGTGACGATAGACTCGTCAACGCTTGTAAACAAGGGTCTTGAGGTGATCGAGGCAAAATGGCTTTTCGGTGTGCCGGTGGATAAAATAAAGGTTCTGATACACCGCCAGAGCATACTGCATTCCGCGGTGGAGTTCACGGATAACGCTGTTATCGCGCAGCTGGGAGCGCCGGATATGCGGCTGCCGATTCAGTTTGCGCTGACGTATCCCCAAAGACTCTCAATACCGGACAACGAGCTTGATTTAATCGGCTGCGGCATGCTGACCTTTGACGAGCCGGACACGGAGACCTTTTATGCTCTGGAGCTTGCAAAGCAGGCGGGGCGCGCCGGAGAGTTCGGCGGCAGTACGCTTGCAACAGTGTTTAACAGCGCGGACGAGGAGGCTGTAAAGCTGTTTATGCAGGGTAAGCTTTCATATCTCGGTATAACGGATGCGATCTCATATGCAATGGAGCAACATAAGACAATAATTAATCCTGCGTTGGAGGATATTTATAATGCCGATAAAGAGGCAAGGGAGATTGTAAAGAGTAAATTTGCCGGTTAAGGAGGATATTGTAGTGGTTACTGCTATTGTAACAATATTAATGTTCCTTGTGATGATTTCACTTCACGAGTTCGGACACTTTATAACAGCGAAGCTTATGAATTTCAAAATTCTTGAATACTCAATAGGCTTCGGACCTGCGATATGGCACAGCAAAAAATCCGAGATACAGTATTCGTTAAGGTGTATTCCGTTCGGCGGCTACTGCAAGTTTGAGGGTGAGGATGAGGCGTCGGAGGATCCGAGAGCATTTTCAAACCGTCCGTGCTGGCAGAGAATTATTGTTGTCGCCGCGGGAGGAATATTTAATATAATATTGGGATTTTTGCTGTTTTTGGTTATAATTCCGTTTATGTCGCCCATCAGCACAAACGTTATAGACAGCGTTGTGCCGGGCAGCTATATTGAGGATGCCGGACTTATGCCGGGAGACAAAATAATTGAAATAAACGGAAAGCATGTGAGCTTTTATTCGGATATATCACTGTACAAGGATGATTTTGAAGCGGGTGAGGAATATGAGCTGGTCGTAAAGCGTGACGGTGAGAAAATACACACTGTATTCCGCCCGTCGGAAAATGTTGTTACCTATGAGTATACCGAGGAGGGCATGAAGGCGGTAAGCGTTGTAAACGGCAGAGAGGATTATGAGGAGTTCGTTCCGTACAGCGATAAGTTCTTAAAGGATGAGGAAAAGGTCGGAACAACCGAGACGGTAAAACAGCTTATTATAGGCTTTTACCCTGTGCGTGAGGATATAACGATAGCAAATATCATTCCGCAGGCATGGCATGAAACCAAGTTTGTTGTAAAGCTTGTATACAATTCTTTATGGCAGATGGTAACGCGGAAAATCGGCATGGATCAGATGAGCGGACCGGTGGGCGTTGTAACGGAGGTAAATACCGCCGTGAACAGCGGAAGCTACAGCTGGCTGTATGTTCTGGAGCTTACGGCGCTGCTTACGATAAATCTCGGAGTATTCAATCTGCTGCCGATTCCGGCGCTGGACGGCGGAAGACTGTTCTTTATGATAATAGAGCTTATAAGCCGCAGAAGGATACCGCCGGAAAAAGAAGGGATCGTTCACGCTATCGGCTTTATACTGCTGATAGCGCTGATAGTGTTTGTTTCGTATAATGACATAGTAAAGTTAATTAAAGGGTGATATTATGAACAGAAGACCTACAAGAGAAGTAAATGTCGGCGGGGTAAAAATCGGCGGAGGAAATCCGGTGGTGATACAGTCGATGTGCAACACCGATACGCGCGATGCGGCGGCAACAGCGGCTCAGATACTGCGCCTTGAGGAGGCGGGCTGTGAGATAATCCGCGTGGCTGTGCCGGATATGGAGGCGGCGGAGGCGATATCGGACATTAAAAAACAGATCCATATTCCGCTTGTCGCAGATATTCATTTTGATTATCACCTTGCCTTGAAGTGCATTGAAAACGGAATTGACAAGGTGAGAATAAATCCGGGTAATATCGGCAGCCACGATAAGGTTAAGCTTGTCGCGGACGCGGCAAAGGCAAAGGGTATTCCTATAAGAATAGGCGTAAACGGCGGCTCCCTTGAAAAGCGGCTGCTTGAAAAGTATGGCGGAGCGACTGCCGACGCTCTTGTTGAGAGTGCGATGGGGCATATAGAAATTCTTGACGATGTGAGCTTTACCGATATGGTGGTATCAATAAAGATTTCAAATGTTCCCGTTATGCTTGACGCTTACCGTAAATTCTCCGAAAAATGTGACATTCCGCTCCATATAGGCGTGACCGAATCGGGAACGGAGAGAATGGGTACAATAAAGTCAAGCATCGGAATAGGCACTCTGCTCAATGAGGGCATAGGTGATACTCTGCGCGTATCTCTTACCGCTGATCCGGTGCGGGAGGTATACGCGGCAAAGGACATTCTGCGCGTGTGTGGCCTGCGCAAGGACGGAATTGAATTTGTTTCCTGCCCGACCTGCGGAAGAACGGAAATTGATCTTATAGGCATAGCATCAGAGGTTGAAAAGAGACTTGAGGGAATAGATAAAAATATCAAGGTTGCCGTTATGGGCTGCATAGTAAACGGCCCCGGCGAGGCGCGCGACGCTGACATCGGCATTGCCGGCGGAAAGGGTGTCGGAATGATATTTAAAAAAGGCGAAATTCTGCGAAAGGTTCCCGAAGATCAGATAGTAGATGAATTAATCAAGGAGATAGACAAAATATGAAGAAATTTCTGATTATAAACGGAGTAAATCTGAATATGCTCGGAATACGGGAGCCGGGAATTTACGGCACAAACACGCTTGTCGGACTCGAAAAGCAGATCTCCAAAAAAGCGGAGGAGCTTGGTGTTGAGGTCGAATTTTTTCAGAGCAATTATGAGGGCGCGATCTGCGAAAAGATACAGCAGGCGCTCGGCGTGTTTGACGGAATCATCATGAATCCCGGCGCGTTTACTCACTATTCATATGCGATCCGGGATGCGCTCGGCTCTGTAAAGCTTCCGGCTATAGAGGTGCATATTTCAAATATTCATAAGCGCGAGGAGTTCCGGCATCATTCCGTTACCGTGCCGGAGTGTATCGGTCAGATATGCGGTCTGGGCTTCAAGGGCTATGAGCTTGCATTGGAGGCGCTTTGTGATGATGTCAAGGATTGACAGGCTGCTTGAAAATATTGAGGAGGACAGAGCGGTTTTTATATCGGGCTATCCGAATATTTTCTATTACAGCGGTTTTGCCTCGGAGGACGGTTGGCTTATAATATCGAAGAATGAAAGGTATCTTATAACGGATTCGAGATATTTTGTGCAGGCAAAGGAGCAGGCACCGGATTTTGACGTGCTTGATATTGAGCAGGGCTGGGAGAAGATTTTTGAAAGGGTCGAGGAGGATAAAATCTGTTTCGAAGAGGAGCGGATAACCTTTGCATTTTTTGAAAAGCTTCAGGCAAAATCACGCGGCAAGAGATTTTTTAAGGCGCAGAAGCTGATTGACGCACAGAGATATACCAAGGACAGACATGAGCTTAAAATCATAGAGGAAGCGGAAGCGATAGGCGACAGGGCATTTTCGCATATGCTTGAATTTATGAAGGCGGGCATGACGGAGCGTGAAATAGCTCTTGAGCTTGAAATGACGATGAAAAAGCTTGGAGCAAGCGGCTTGTCTTTTCCCACAATAGCGGCATCAGGTGAGCGGTCGGCAATGCCGCACGGCATCGCGACTGATAAGGTCGTTAAAAAGGGAGAGCTTCTGACGCTTGATTTCGGCTGCGTATACAAGGGCTACTGCTCGGATATGACAAGAACAGTTGTATTCGGAGAGCCTGACGGAAAACAGAAGGAGATATATGATACAGTTCTTAAAGCTCAGCAGACAGCCCTTGACGGAATACATGAGGGCATTCTGTGCGCGGCGGCGGACAGGCTTGCGCGTGATGTTATAAAAGAGACCGGCTACGGCGAAAATTTCGGACATTCTCTCGGACACAGTGTGGGAATTGAGATACATGAAATGCCGTGCTTCTCACCAAAGAGCAAGGATAAGCTTTCAGAGGGCAACGTGTTAAGCGTTGAGCCGGGAATTTATATAGACGGCTGGGGCGGTGTCAGAATTGAGGACCTTATCGCAGTTATTGACGGTAAGATTGTAAATTTTGCTCATTCTCCCAAAAATCTGATTGTCATTTAAGATATTTTTTTAAAAATACGCGCTATTTCTTAAAAAAGACTTGCATTTTACTGAGTTTTTTGGTAAAATAGTTATATATGTATACAGCAAAAGCTGTTAATTTCAGAAAACAAGATAAAAGCCCCGTTTTATTAGAGAAGCGGGTGGAAAGGAATGAAATACTATGGTAACAGCAGGTGATTTCAGAAACGGTGTAACCTTCGAGATGGACGGTGGAGTTTGGCAGGTAGTTGAATTCCAGCATGTAAAGCCGGGTAAGGGAGCCGCTTTTGTAAGAACAAAGATGAAGAACGTAATCAACGGCAGCGTTGTTGAAAAGTCATTCAGACCGACAGAAAAGTTTGAGAACGCATTCGTTGAGAGAAAGGATATGCAGTATTCATACAATGACGGTGATCTTTATTACTTCATGGATCAGGAAACATTTGATATGCTTCCGATCGCTATGAACGAGATTGCCGACAAGATGAAGTTCGTTAAGGAAAATGACATCTGTAAGATCCTTTCATACAAGGGTAAGGTATTCGATATTGAGCCGCCGACCTTCGTTGAGCTTGCTATCGCAGAAACAGAGCCCGGCTTCGCGGGCAACACTGCAACAGGAGCTACAAAGCCGGCTACTCTTGAAACCGGCGCAGTAATTCAGGTTCCGCTGTTTGTTGACGGTTCGGATATTATCCGTGTTGACACAAGAACAGGCGAATACATGGAAAGAGTTACAAAATAAGCTTTTATTCTCCCATCAGAAAGGAGGACAATACCATGAGTGAATTAGCAAATAATATATCCTATCTTAAAGGTCTGGCTGACGGAATGAAAATTTCCGAAAAGTCAGATGAAGGCAAGCTTATAACGAAGCTCATTGAAGCTTTGTCAGATGCGGCTGATGAAATTGAAACGCTTTGGGATCGTAATGATGAGCTTGAGGCTCGTGTTGATGAACTGGAAGAGGATACGGAAGATATTGCTGCAGATCTTGATGAGTTCTATGACGCACTGGAGGATGCTTCAGAGGATGACTATGAGTCATGGGATGATGAAGATTATGAGGATATGGATGATGACGATGATCTTTTCGATATGTATGACGATGACAGCGAGGATTTGTTTGAGATCCAGTGTCCCGAATGCGGTGAGGATGTGATTGTTGATTTCGATATGCTTGATGACGAAAACAGTATCGTATGTCCTAATTGTCATGAGAGCATTGAGCTTGAGTTTGATGTTGATGACGAGGATGATAACGATAATGATATTGATGATTAATTGTGAAGGGCCGTACATAGATTGTATGGCTCTTTTTGTTGAAAATTATAACAAATCATACACTAAGCCTTAAAATTTGAACAGAATGTGTAACCCATCATTGACTTTCATACACTAAGCCTTAAAATTTGAACAGATGTATTGTTGACAAAGAAAAAAACTTGTGATATAATATATGACGTTATATAATATGAGAAA
>JBJEIW010000125.1:0-11776 GCA_051877435.1 Candidatus Ornithomonoglobus sp. | reverse complement strand
GAGGTATACGCAAAGGAGCTCAGTAAAAATACACAGCTTTTAAGGGACATAAAAAACAAACTGAATAACAATATGCCGTGTCTTGCCGAATGCGGAGGATTTATGTATCTTCATTCCGAGCTTGAGGGAGAGGACGGCGTAATATATAAAATGGCGGACATAATAAGGGCAAGGGCGTTTAAGACGGATAAGCTTGTACGCTTCGGCTATGCTGACATAAGCGGCGGCGGTATACCGGGGACGGTAAAGGCGCATGAGTTTCACTACTGGGACAGTACGGACAACGGCGGCTCCTGTATGGCTGTCAAGCCAAGCGGAAAGCGTTGGTGGGAATGTATACATGCGGACGGTAATCTGTTTGCAGGCTTTCCGCATCTTTACTACCGATCAAACGAAAATTTTGTAAGGCTGTTTACGGACAGATGCAGGGAGTATGAAAGGAGAAGGGAATGTTTGAATTTATAATAGGCGGCAGCGGCAGCGGAAAATCGGAGTATGCCGAAAACCGCGCAAGAGAGCTTTGCGCAGAGGGCGAGCCTCTGTTGTATATAGCGACGATGAAGCGCGGCAGTGAAGCGGCGGAGGAGCGTATTCAGCGACACCGCAGGCAGAGAGAGGGGAAGGGGTTTCTGACGATAGAAAGGCCATCTGATTTATTGTCCCTGCAGGTGCCGGAAAATTCGACCGTGCTGCTTGAATGTATGTCAAATATTCTTGCGAATGAGATGTTTGACGCGGGCGGATATTATGTAAAGAGAATTATATTGGGAATTGAAAGGCTGAGATTTAGCTGCAAGAATTTTGTGCTTGTGTCGGATGATGTTTTCTCGGACGGCATAGAGTACGGCGGCGAAACGGAAAAGTATAAAAGCGCCCTTGCCGAGCTGAATAAGGTTTATGCCGAAAAGGCGGACAGGGTTACGGAGGTTACGGCGTCAATCCCGAACATTATAAAATAAAAGGAAGCAAAAGATGATAAATTCACTTATTATAGCATTTTCAATGTACTCAAGAATACCGATGCCGCGTGTCGAGTGGAGGGAGGAAAGCATGAAATATGTTATGTGCTTTTTCCCGCTTATCGGTGTAATTATAGGCGCGGTTGTTTACATTGCAGGAAGGCTTATGCTTGACCGTAATGTAAGCTCACTTCTGTTTGCGGCGGTTATGAGTGTGATTCCGATTGTGATTACAGGCGGAATACATATGGACGGGTTTATTGATACGGCGGACGCTTTATCCTCCTACGGCGATAAGGAGAAGAAGCTTGAGATTATGAAGGACCCCCATACGGGAGCCTTTGCGATAATATGGACGGCGGTGTATTTTATACTCTGCATTGGCTTGTGGAGCGCCGTAAAAATATCGGATATGCCGGTGATTGGAATCGGATATGCGGTGTCAAGAACGCTCAGCGGTCTTTCCGTGGTGTGCTTTAAAACCGCAAAGGGCACGGGTCTTGCATATATGTTCAATGAGACGGCGCAGAAAAAGCGGGTAAGAGCCGCGCTTGCGGTATGGCTTGTAATAGAGGCGGCTGCGCTTATTGTTATAGGTGTAAAATACGCGGCGGCGGCAGCAATAGCGGCTGTTGCTGCTTTTATATGTCATTACCATGTATGCCGTAAGCATTTCGGCGGAATAACAGGCGACCTTGCAGGCTGCTTTTTGCAGATATGTGAGCTTGCGATTCTTGCGGCGGCAGTAATAGTTTAAACGGAGAATGTTCATGAAATATAAACACGGCGGTAACGCCTTTGAATACGGAAAAGGAATATTGGATTTTTCGGCAAATATTAATCCTCTCGGAACACCAAAGACTGTAAAGGATGCTGTTATATCCGAACTGGATAATATATCGGAATACCCTGATTATAAATGCGCGCTCCTGCGGGAGGAAATCGCGGAGCGCGAGGGTGTACCGTCTGAATGTATAATATGCGGCAACGGCGCGGCGGAGCTTATATACAGCTTTGCATATGCGGTAAAGCCGAAAATGGCGGTCGTGCATAAGCCGGCTTTTGCAGAGTATGCGGACGCGGTCCGCGCGGCGGGCGGAGCTGTCTGCGAGGAGGACGGAGAAATTGAGTTTATCTGCAATCCCAACAATCCCACGGGCGCGCTGACGGAAAGAGCGGAAATAATACAAAGGCTTGAAACTACGGACAGGCTTATTGTTGTGGATGAATGCTTCAATGATTTTCTTGACGAGCCGGAAAAATATTCATGCGTCAGTCTGCTTTCCGAATACAAAAGCCTTGTCATATTAAAGTCTTTTACCAAGATGTACGCCATGCCTGGGATAAGGCTGGGGTATCTTATGACCTCCGACACGGAGCTTATTGAGAAGATATACAAAGCGCGGCAGCCGTGGAGCGTTTCGGTCTTGGCGCAGGCGGCAGGTTTTGCGGCTTGCAGGGACAGAGAAACACCGGTAAAAACAAGAGAATATATAAGAAAAGAAAAGGAATATTTTGAGAGGGAGCTTGAAAGGCTCGGGATTGAGTATATAAAGCCCTCGGCAAATTTTATATTCTTTAAAAGCATACCGGGACTGCAAGCGCGGCTGCTTGAAAAAAATATTCTTATCCGTGACTGCTCCGATTATGACGGACTTAATGACGGCAGCTACAGAATAGGGATAAAAAAGCATGAGGACAACAAAAGGCTTATAAAGGCTCTGGAGGAGGCGACAGGATGGCAAGGGCGATAATGATACAGGGCACAATGTCCGGCGCGGGCAAAAGTCTTATTGCCGGAGCACTGTGCAGAATATTTACACAGGACGGTTATAAAACAGCGCCGTTTAAATCGCAAAATATGGCTCTTAACTCCTTTGTAACGGCGGACGGCCTTGAAATGGGACGCGCGCAGGTAATGCAGGCGGAGGCGGCAATGAGGGAGCCGGATGTCAGGATGAATCCTATACTTTTAAAGCCTACAAGCGATGTCGGCTCGCAGGTTATTATAAACGGGGAGCCGATAGGGAATATGCCTGCTAAGGAATATTTTAAGAAAAAGACTGAATTTATTCCGCAGATAATGCAGGCATACAATTCCTTGTCTGAGGAAAATGATATAATCGTGCTTGAGGGCGCGGGAAGTCCGGCTGAAATAAATCTGAAAACAAACGATATTGTAAATATGGGTATGGCAAGGCTTGCAAAATCGCCGGTGCTGCTTGTGGGCGATATAGACCGCGGCGGCGTGTTCGCGCAGCTTTACGGAACAATCGCGCTGCTTGAAAAGAGGGAGCAGGAAATCACAAAGGGACTTATAATAAACAAATTCCGCGGCGATGTGTCGATATTGCAGAACGGGCTTGATATGCTTTATAACCTTACAAAAAAGCCTGTTCTGGGAGTGGTGCCTTATACGAATGCCGATATTGACGATGAGGATTCGCTCACGGAGCGTTTTGACCGCAGGGACATAAAAGAAGGAGCGGACATAGCGGTCATAAGACTTCCGAGAATATCAAACTTTACGGATTTTACTCCCCTTGAATGCGCTCCGGGCGTGTCGCTGAGGTATGTAAGCCGGGTGCATGAGCTTGGGGAGCCCGATCTGATAATCCTTCCGGGGACAAAGAACACTATGGGAGATCTGAAGTGGCTGAGGGAAAGCGGGCTTGAAGCCGCGATATGCCGCAGAGCCGGTAAGGCTACGCCCATAATAGGAATATGCGGAGGTTATCAGATGCTTGGAAAGACGATAAGCGACCCGGAAAACACCGAGGGCGGCGGAGCTATGCGCGGAATGGGACTTCTTGACGCCCAAACGCTTTTCAGAAGCGGGAAAACCACAACCAGAGTATCGGGGAAAATAACAGGCGCCCAAGGGTTATTTAAGGAGCTTAACGGCATACGCATAGACGGCTATGAAATACACATGGGAGATACCGCGGTAAACGGCGCGCCGCTTGCGGAAATAACGGATAACAACGGAAATATAAAGCCTGACGGCTTGTGCAGCGGAAATGTATACGGAACCTATGTTCACGGTATCTTTGATAATGAGGCGGTGGTTAAGACGATAATCGGCGCGCTTATGGGGCGCAAGGGGCTTGACCCCTCGGAGCTTACGGCTTTTGATATAAAGGAATACAAGGAGCGGCAGTATGATATACTTGCCGATACGGTAAGAAGCAGCCTTGACATGAAGGCGGTTTATGATATAATAGAAAAAGGAATAATATAAAAAGGAAGTCAGAAAAAATGATACACAGACTAAGAAGATTGAGAACAACACCGGAGCTGCGGGGCATGGTACGGGAAACAAGAGTGAGCGCTGATTCGCTTATATACCCCATGTTCGTAACGGAAGGAAAAAATATAAAAGAGGAAATTGAAACCATGCCGGGACAGTACCGATGGAGCATTGACCGCATGGGAGAAATATTGCAGGAAATGCTTGGCGCGGGAGTAAAATCCGTTATGCTGTTCGGAATACCGGAGCATAAGGATGAATGCGGAAGCGAGGCATACAGCGATAGCGGAATTATTCAGCGCGCGCTCAGATACGCAAAGGAGAATTATCCGCAGCTTTATTATATAACCGATGTGTGTATGTGCGAATACACCTCGCACGGACACTGCGGAATACTTGACGGCGATTATGTGGATAATGACAAAACACTTGAAATGCTTGCAAAAATCGCTGTGTCGCACGCAAAGGCGGGCGCGGATATGGTGGCGCCGTCAGACATGATGGACGGGCACATTGCTGCTCTCCGCAAGGCTCTTGACGAAAACGGATTTATAAATGTACCGATTATGACGTATTCGGTGAAATACGCTTCAGCGTTCTACGGCCCTTTCCGTGACGCGGCAGGCTCGGCTCCGGCATTCGGCGACAGAAAGAGCTACCAGATGGATCCGCATAATATCCGTGAGGCAATAATTGAAGCGGAGCTTGATTATGAGGAGGGCGCGGACATTCTTATGGTAAAGCCGGGCATGGCATATCTTGATGTTCTGCGCGAGGTAAAGGCGCGCTTTAACAAGCCGATGGCGCTTTATTCCGTAAGCGGTGAATACTCAATGATAAAGGCGGGCGCAAGGCTGGGATATATAGACGAAAAGAAGATGATATGCGAATCGGCAATCTGTATGTACAGAGCGGGCGCGGATATACTTATAACCTACTTTGCAAAGGAAATCGCGGAGTATATAAAGGAAGGACTGATAGGCTGATGAGGACGGAGATTTCGGAAAAGCTTTTTGAAAGGGCGGTAAGGGTTATGCCGGGCGGCGTAAATTCACCTGTCCGTGCTTTCGGCTCGGTGGGCGGCTCGCCGAGGTTTATTGAGCGCGCAAAGGGCGCAAGGCTCTATGATATAGACGGAAACGAATACACGGATTATATCGGCTCATGGGGTCCTATGATTCTCGGTCACAATGATGAACGTGTGCTTGAGGCTGTTATGAAGCAGATGGAAAACGGTCTCAGCTTCGGTGCGGCTACGGGCATTGAGGTGGAAATGGCGGAGCTTATAGGTGAGCTTGTTCCGTGTGTTGAGATGATAAGAATGGTAAACTCCGGAACGGAGGCAGTTATGAGCGCGATAAGAGCGGCGAGAGGCTTTACCGGACGGGACAAGATAATTAAATTTGAAGGCTGCTATCACGGTCATGCGGACGCTATGCTTGTCAAGGCGGGTTCGGGTGTAATGACTGCCGGAGTGCCGGATTCTGCCGGAGTGCCGGAGGGCTGCGCAAGGGATACTCTGACGGCGGAATACAACAATCTCAAAAGCGTTGAGGATTTGTTTGCAGGCTATCCGGGAGAAATCGCCTGTATAATAGTTGAGCCTGTTGCGGCAAACATGGGTGTTGTTACTCCGGCGGAGGGCTTTTTACAGGGACTTCGCCATATATGCGACAAAAACGGCGCGCTTCTTATTCTTGACGAGGTAATAACAGGCTTTCGTCTCGGAATTGATGGAGCAATCGGACATTTCGGAGTGACGCCAGACCTTGTAACATACGGCAAAATCATAGGCGGCGGTATGCCTGTCGGCGCTTACGGCGGCAGACGTGATATAATGAGCGTTGTTTCGCCCCTCGGAAAGGTATATCAGGCGGGAACTCTGAGCGGAAATCCCATAGCGATGCGCGCCGGAATTACACAGCTTAATATTTTAAGGAACGAGCCGCAGCTTTACGACAGAATAAACGCGCTTGGTGAAAGGCTCAGAGCCGGACTGCGCGGCGTGATAGAAAAAGCCGGATTGCCGTATACGGTAAACGGTACAGGCTCGCTCACCTGCCTGTATTTCTCAGATAAGCCTGTTTATGATTACGCAACCGCCAGGGCGGCTGACACAGTGGAATTTGCGAAATATTTCAGACATATGCTGAATTGCGGAAACTACATCGGACCGAGCCAGTTTGAGGCGGTATTCATATCCGGCACGCATACTGAGGCGGATATTGATAAATTCATTGCGGACGCGGAGGAATATTTTAAGTGATGAAGAGAGGTTTAATTCACATATACTGCGGCGGCGGCAAGGGTAAAACCACCGCCGCCGTTGGACTTGCAATAAGATGCGCGGGCGCGGGCGGACAAGTGATGTTCTTTCAGTTCCTAAAGGATAATTCGTCAAGTGAAAGAAATATTCTCAGCGGGATAGATAACATAGATGTTATTGACGGGCTTGAAGGTATGAAATTCGTATGGAATATGACTGAGCGGGAAAAGGAAGAAACACGCGGGCAATATCAACAAATTTTTAATGCTATGATAAAAAAAGCCGGGGAATACGATATGATAGTTTTTGACGAAATTATTCCGGCATTAAAATATGAGTTTGTAACGGAGGAGGAGCTTATTGCATTTCTGAAGAGCAAGCCGGAAAAAACGGAAATTGTAATGACAGGACGCGAGCCTTCGGAACGGCTTTGTGAGCTTGCGGATTATGTCACCGAAATGAAAAAAATAAAGCACCCCTACGATAAAGGCATAGCCGCACGGGAAGGGATTGAGCTGTAAATATAAAGCATATAGAATGCAAGAGCAGTACAGAAAAAATCATGTGTTTTTCTGTATTGCACTTTTTTAAATCATAAAATGTAGAATTTAGTCTATCAAACGAGAATTTACTGTGTCAATTCACCTTCATGATTTATTTAATACCAGCTCAGCAAATCCTGATCCTTATGATCATGCTTAACAGACTTATGATATTCCCTGCTGGAAGAACTGACTTCTTTTATTTCTGGCTTTTCAGCTGTTCCGATGATGGCAAGCACATGAAATCTGCTATCATCCATTGTATTGTTGCCCTCATATCTGAGAGTATCGTCATTTCCGTTTGGAATATTTACATATATGCTATGGTATTCAGCGGGTGTAAATTCTACCTTAATCTTTCGGTATTCGCCCGGCTGAATATTGTCCGCAGTGGCATAGAGAATTATCGCATCATTTTCTTTGTATAATACCTGCATACCGTTTATAATATCATTAGTGGTGTTGTAGAAAACTATAGATGAGGCATGATGATTATAATCCGGGTCTGTTATTCGGGGATTCTCATATTCCGAATGGAATGCGAATACAAGAAATAGGACACCTATACCAAAAATAAAAGCTCCGGGCAGCGTCAGAAATAATCCGGTTCGCCGGTGTTTTTTGCTAAGTCTGTGTATTAATATAAATACGAGACTCCAGAATATAATAAAAAACAATAATGAAATATATGGATGCTTAAACATCCAGATTATCCCACAACCTGCTAATATAAGCCCTGTACTTAGTATGTCTTTAATCATTTTATAACTCCTTATTTTGAAAGCTTATATCCAACACCCCATATTGTATCAATGAACTTTTCACCGCTCACCGAAAGCTTTTCACGTATTCTCTGTATATGTACCGCGACAGTATTCACATCGCCCAGCGCGTCCATGCCCCAGATGCGGTCAAAAAGCTGCTCCTTTGAGAATGCCCTGTTCGGGTTTGAGGCGAGATAATACAGCAGATCAAATTCCTTTGCGGTTGTTGCGATATTTTTGCCGTTTACGGAAATTGTTCGCGCCTGCGGGTCAATGGAGAGCGAACGGATTTCAATGCGCTTTGACGGTGAGGAGGTCAGCGCTTCAAAGCGTGAAAGGTGCGCTTTAACGCGCGCTGTAAGCTCATTCGGGCTGAAGGGCTTTGTCATGTAATCGTCCGCGCCCAAGCCGAGACCGCGGATTTTATCTATATCGTCACCGCGCGCGGAAAGAAAAATAATTGGTGTCTGCTTTTTTTCGCGGATTCGGCGGACGATCTCGAAGCCGTCCATGCCGGGGAGCATAACGTCAACTATGAACAAATCATAGTCACCGTTTAGCGCGGTATCAAGTCCTGTTGTGCCCCATGTTTCAATATCGCAGCAAAAGCCGTTTGCTTCAAGGTAATCGCGCTCAAGCTCTGCGATTTCTCTGTCGTCCTCAATTATAAGTATTTTTTTCATTGGTTTATATCCTCCGCAAGCGGCAGACTTATTGTTGCCGTTGTTCCTTTGTTGATTCCGTCACTTCTGAGCCAAAGCCTACCGTGATGCTTTTCCGTAATCTGCTTTGCAATTCCAAGCCCCAGACCGTTGCCCTTTATCTGCGAGGAACGTGAGCTGTCGGTGCGGTAGAAGCTGTCAAATACCCTTGAAAGCTCCTTCGGCTCAATGCCCAGACCGTTGTCCTTAACTGTAACGTAAGCACTGCCCTCGTCCGCAAAGCACCGCACTTCAATCCGGCAGCTTTTTGGGTTTCTGTATTTGATTGAATTGTCAATCAGATTTGTGAGCACGCGCCGCATTTTCTCACCGTCAATGTCCACCCATAAGGCTTTTGTACCCAAGTCAATATGCGTTTCTATCCCGCTGCGCTCCATATCAAGACGGTAGCCGTCCATCACATCAAGCACAAGGTCGCGCAGGTCGCCGCGGCTCATGCTGAACTCCAGTCCCGAAACCTCCAGCTTTGCAAAGGTGGAAAGATTTGAAACAAGCTCGTCGATAGTGTCCGCCTTTGATTTTATTGTATTGAGATAACGTTCAAGCTTTTCGGGAGTGTCGGCTATGCCGTCATTTATGCCGTCTATATAGCCTTTTATTGAGGTGACGGGTGTTTTTAAATCATGTGAAATGTTTGCTATAAGCATATTCCTTTCGTGCTTCAGCTGGTCCTCACGCTCGCGGGCAAGCAGCAGCTCCCGCCGCATTGAGTCAAAGCCCTCGCATAAATCGTCAAGCTCGTCATAATCGCTGCCCATGACCTCAAAGCTCAGAGAGCCCTCGCGTATTTTATCCACATTATCCCGCAGCTCCCGAATCGGCTTTTCAAGGCTCTGCGAAAGGCGGCGGGTGAGGATAGTGCTTGTGAGGGCGCATACGGCGATACATATAAGCGCATAGATTAATATGTATGTGACCGCCGCGGGATGATTTGTGAAAAACGCTCCGACTGCGCGGGTAAGCGTCACGGGATTGATAAGAGATGCGCGTGTTATCTGCATTTCCTCAACCGGAAATTTCATTACAAATATGATAAGAAACAGCACGGAAACAACGCCTATTATCGCAATAGGCGCTGTAAGAAGTATGAAGTTGTACGATTCAAATCTCTGCCGTATCTTCATGCCGTTCTCCTAAACGTTTTTCTTGTCAAATATTATATACGATAACGAGTATAAAATCAAGATGCTACCGAGTAAAATTCCTGTTTTGTTAAGAAGAACGTGCAGGGGGAGCGCGCTGCCAAGAAGCATAACATGAAGCTTTGCGCCTGCGGTGAACAGAAAGCTCTCCGAGCCTGCAACATAGAGTCCCATGTACTTCATAAGCGCGTAGACGGCAAGCGACAGAAGTGTCGCAGAGGTCGGCCCTTTAAGGCTGACGTTTATAAATATTCCCAAAAAAGCGATACCGATAAGCGGAATTATGTCTATTAAGTATGCGGCAAGAGCGGAAGCCGCTCCGGAGCTTGTTCCTCCGGAAGCAAGATGTATCAGCGTGTTTGCGATATACATCACCATAAGCGACACCGCTCCCAGAATAACAACCGCCGCTGCCTTTGCGCTCAGCAGCTTAAATCGGCTTACTGGCTGCATAAGGCTTGCCTTTAATGTGTCCTCACTGTACTCACGTGTGAATAAATCGCTTACCGCGATAAACATCATAACCGGAACGAGAATTTCAACCGCAAACGGGAGCATTTCAAGCGGCATATTTGCCTTAACAGATACAATTCCGCCTGAAAGCCTTGTAACAAGCGCCGCGCCGCCGCGGCGGATAATGCTCACAAGAATACCGAGCGCGAGAAGCACTATGTATTTTTTGTGATGCGCAAGCTTTATAAGCTCCTTGTGCAATGCGAATATAAACCGTTTCATATTCCGCCTCTCCTTTCGTGTACCTTCTCCAAAAAATAATCCTCCATTGACGGATACAGCTCCGTTATATGCTCTGTGCTGTCCTTCGCTATTATTTCACCGTCATATATAACAGCCGCTGTGGTGCAGAGCTTTTCGATCTCGGAGGCAATATGGCTTGAAATAACAAATGTAGTGCCGGATTCTCGGTTCATCTGCTTTATGTATTCACGGATTTCGACAACGCCCTCAATGTCAAGACCGTTTACCGGCTCGTCAAGAATTACAAGCTCCGGCTGTCCCATAAGCGCCGCGGCAAGCCCCAGACGCTGCTTCATGCCCAGAGAAAAGCGTCCCGCCTTATCGTTTTTGTACTGCTCAAGGTGTACGACCCTTAATATGCGGTCAATATCCTTAATATCCTCACGGCTGCGAGCCATAAGCTGAAGATTCTTATATGCCGTCATATCCTTATAGATTGCCGGCGCTTCGATAAGCGCGCCGGTACGCGACATAATGCTTTCAAAATCCTCGCGCAGCTCTTTGCCGTTTACGGTTATTGTGCCGCTGTCGGGTATGACAAGCCCAAGCATTGCCTTCATGATCGTGGTCTTGCCCGAACCGTTTGGACCCAACAGACCAAGTATTTCCCCGTCAGGTATTTCAAGCGAAATGTTGCGTATTCCGCGCTTGTTTTTGTATAGCTTTGTAAGATGATTAAGCTTTATCATGATTATCTCCTTAAAACCAATATCCCCAAGGGTTCAGTATTGCAGCGAGCAGAGCGTCAATACCGAAATCCTTCATTTTAAATGACGAACCGTTTTCGGCATTATCATAGCCGATAATTGTTTTTCTGGCGTTGAGAAGCGGAGCCTCTTCGCCGTCAATATCGACAGTTTGTACCGGGTTATCTGAAACAATAATATATTTCATATCTGTGTCAAGATAGAAATAATTCCCGGGCTTTATGTAACAAGTCCTGTTAGCCTTCTGGAATCTTGGATTTATAAAGGCCTTGAGTGCGGCGCATTTGCCGATAAGAGTGCTGTCGGTGCTGTCCTCAACATTCCAGCAGGCGCCGGTATTACCTCCGTAATTGAGAATGGAAACAGTGTAATTGGCTTGAGTATATTTGCTGCAAATTTCCTCATAGGTCTGCTGTACGTTATTTGTGGTTTTGCATACGGGAACCGTGAACCATGCAGTAGTAAGCAGAACCGTTAGTGCCGCGATAATTGTTAATGTTATTTTTAATGTTTTGTGTTTCATGTGTTTATGCCTCCGGCAATCTGTAATGATGAATAAAACAATATCATAAATTATTGTTTGTAGGCTTAATCCTCGGTGCGCCCCCAAATACCTTGTCCCCCTTTTTTAGACCGCCAAAGGCGGTATCAAAAAGGGGGAAGGGAGG
>JBJEIW010000124.1:0-11875 GCA_051877435.1 Candidatus Ornithomonoglobus sp. | reverse complement strand
GTAGGCATGAAATATTTTTGTTATTTCATGTGTCTACTCTAAGGGGATTATATCAAAATGCGTATAACACAAATGATTTAATTTATAAGTGTTATACGCATTTTAATGTTTATGTTATACCTTCTCAACGCCGAGATTTACATTTTCGCCGTTGATGTTCCATTCCTTGGAATTAGCGCAGTCTGTGTCAAACACAAGATCATCCGCCAATACCTGACTTCTTATATATTCGCCGTTGCGGGTGAATATGCCGCTTATCCTAGCGTTGCCCGAAAGGTATACGCGGATATGATCCATAACCTCAAAGCCGCTGTCCTTTCTCATGTTCTGAAGCTTTGAAACAAGCTCTCTTACAAAGCCTTCCTCGATAAGCTCCTCGTTAAGCTTTGTTTCAAGCACAACCGTGATCGCGCCGTCCTGATCGGTCACATAGTCATCTGATTTAACGGTTTCAATGAGAAGATCCTCCGTTGAAAGCTCCTCCGCGTTTCCTGCAACCTCAATTGTAAGCGTGCCCTTTTTGTTGATTTCAGCCATAGCCTTTGCGCCGTCAATATTTGCGAGAATTTCACGAACCTCGTTAATGTTCTTGCCGAAGCGGCGGCCGAGAGTTCTCAGCTGCGGCTTGAAGCTGTAGGAGGCGAACTGCGAAACATCGTCAACAAATTCAACATTCTTGACGTTAAGCTCTGTCTTTATAATATCCTTATAGAACTCCTTAAGCTCTGTATCAGCCTTAACATAGATAGCGTTAAGCGGCTGACGGCTCTTAAGTCCCGATGTGTTTCTGCACGCGCGTCCCAATACAACTATATCAAGAACCTCCGCCATGCTGTCCTCAAGCTCCTTGTCAATGAGCTTTTCATCAGCCTCAGGGAAGTCACAGAGGTGAATACTTTCCGGAGCTGACGGATCGATTGACTTAACAAGATTCTGATAAATATCCTCCGTCATAAACGGTATCATCGGAGCCGCCGCCTTACACAGTGTTACGAGCGAGGTGTAAAGCGTCATGTACGCGTTGATCTTATCCTGCGTCATTTCCTTTGTCCAGAAGCGCTGACGCGAAAGACGCACATACCAGTTTGACATATCGTCAACAAGCTTGTCGAGAACCTTTGTTGTCTCTGTGATCTTGTAGTTGGCGAGATTGTTGTCAACCTCCTTAACAGCCGAGTTGACGCGTGAGAGCATCCATTTATCCATTACCGAAAGCTTGTCATATTCAAGCTCATACTTTGTAGCGTCAAAGCTGTCAATATTAGCGTAGAGCACGAAGAACGCGTATGTGTTCCAGAGTGTACCCATGAACTTTCTCTGACCCTCTGTAACCGCCTTGTCATAGAAACGGTTCGGCAGCCACGGAGCCGAGTTGGAATAGAAGTACCAGCGAACCGCGTCCGCGCCGTGTTTTTCAAGCGCTTCAAACGGGTCAACCGCGTTGCCCTTTGACTTTGACATCTTCTGTCCGTTTTCATCCTGAACAAGACCGAGAACGATTACGTTCTTGTACGGCGCCTGATTAAAGAGAATTGTCGATTCCGCAAGGAGTGAATAGAACCAGCCTCTTGTCTGGTCAACCGCCTCACTGATGAAGTCAGCGGGGAAGTTCTCCTTAAATATATCCTCATTCTCGAACGGATAGTGCCACTGAGCAAACGGCATTGCGCCCGAGTCGAACCAACAGTCTATAACCTCCGGTACTCTGTGCATTTCACCGCCGCAGTCCGGACACTTGATTGTAACAGCGTCAACAAACGGACGGTGAAGCTCTATATCGTCAGGACAGTTGTCCGACATTTCCTTTAGCTCAGCTATTGAGCCTACAACATGACGCTTTCCGCAGGAGCATTCCCATACGTTAAGCGGCGTGCCCCAGTAACGGTTACGGCTGATACCCCAGTCCTGAATATTTTCAAGCCATGAGCCGAAGCGTCCCTCTCCGATCGTCTTAGGGATCCAGTTGATGGTCTTGTTGTTTCTTATCATATCGTCCTTAACGGCAGTCATCTTGATGAACCATGTGTCGCGCGCATAGTAGATAAGCGGCGTGTCACAGCGCCAGCAGAACGGATAGCTGTGCTCAAACTTAGGCGCGTTGAAGAGAAGTCCTCTTTCGTCAAGGTCCTGCAAAACAAGCTTATCAGCGTCCTTGCAGAATACGCCCGGCCACTTTGTTCCCTCTGTAAGACAGCCCTTGCCGTCAACGAGCTGTAAGAACGGAAGGTCATACTTTCTGCCGACCTTTGAGTCGTCCTCACCGAAGGCGGGCGCGATATGAACGATACCTGTACCGTCAGTAAGCGTTACATAGCTGTCGCAGGTCACATAGTAAGCCTTTTCCTTAATGCTCTCCTGCTCATAAAGACCTGTGTACTTCTTTCCTTCAAGGTCTGTGCCGACATAGGTTTCTACCACCTCAATCTCGGCATCCTTGAAGTTTGACTCAACAAGAGCCTCGGCGAGAATGAAATATTCATCATTAACCTTGATCTTTACATAGGTTTCAACCGGATTTACGCAGAGCGCAACGTTTGACGGAAGCGTCCACGGAGTTGTTGTCCATGCGAGGAAGTATGTGTTCTCCTCGCCCTCAACGGCAAACTTAGCCGTAGCCGAACGCTCCTTGACATCCTTATAGCCCTGAGCAACCTCGTGCGATGAGAGCGGAGTTCCGCAGCGCGGGCAGTAAGGCACGATCTTGTGGCCCTTGTAAAGGAGCCCCTTTTCCCATATCTGCTTTAGCGCCCACCATTCCGATTCTATAAAGTTGTTGTCATATGTGATGTACGGGTCATCCATATCGGCCCAGAAGCCGACTGTTGAGGAGAAGTCCTCCCACATGCCCTTGTACTTCCATACGCTTTCCTTACACTCATGGATGAACGGCTCAAGACCGTATTCCTCAATCTGCTCCTTGCCGTTGATGCCGAGCTTCTTTTCAACCTCAAGCTCAACCGGAAGTCCGTGAGTGTCCCAGCCTGCCTTTCTTATGATCTTCGCGCCCTTCATTGTATGGTAACGCGGGATCATATCCTTGATAACTCTTGTAAGTACATGACCGATATGCGGCTTGCCGTTCGCGGTCGGAGGACCGTCATAGAATGTGTAAACGGGTCCCTTCGCTCTTGTGTCAATACTTTTCTGGAATATGCTGTGATCCTTCCAGAACTGCTCAATCTTCTTTTCGCGCTCAACAAAATTAAGATTGGCGTCAACCTTCTGATAAGTGCTCATTGGTATTTCCCTCCTGTAAAAAATAAGCCTTGTCCGGGATTAACCAAGACAAGGCGTTAAAATGCTTTGTTATACCACTTGTTTAATCTGCGTACCGTCATACGCGCTCCCGTAACGGCGGAGATCCCGGCGCGGCTTAATTGCACAATGCTTTCAGCCTTGCAGCTCGGAAGTGATTTTCAACGGATTTTACTTGCGTCCGGTCTTGCACCGTCACCGACTCGCTTAGCGCTTTCATACCCGCCTACTGTCTTCGTCTGCGCTTTTGATTTGATTTTCGAAAACATTATATTACAATTTTATTTGATTGTCAATAGCTTTTTCAAATAAAATATTATAACAATGTTAAAAATAATAAGTTGCGACAGCCGCTTTATGGACTATAAACTGTACAGAAAATAAAATGCTGTTGACAGGCGGGCGCGGGTTCGTGTATAATTATATCAGCGAGACAAATCGAATGATTGAAAATCATTCAACAGCCATGTTGAAAAGCAGCAAATGGCGTGGAAGGAGAGTAAAATGCCGGTAAAAATAGTAACGGGCAATATCGGGTCGGGAAAGACCGCATACTGCATTGATGAAATGAGAAAAACGCGCGCGGCGCAGCCAGAACGAAAATGTATTATGCTGATTCCGTCGCATTATTCGCATGAAACGGAAAAAATGCTGATAGATGAGTTTGGCGGAACGGGTCTTAATAATATAGAAGTGACATCCTTTGAGAAGATGGCGAGGGAGCTGCTTTCGGGGATAGAAAACAGACTCTCTGCTCCGGGAAAGCAGTCGCTTATCTGCCGCGCGGTGGAGCAGTGTCTTAGCGAGCTTGAAAAGCGGAGAGATGAATTTGATGCAAAGCTTATCGCGGCAGTAAGCAAGCAGGGCTTTCTGGAGGTTGCGCAGTCGCTTATAAGCGAGCTGCACCGCTATGTTGTGACGGGAAAAGATATAAGAGTGCGCGCTGAGCGGACAGAGGAAGGAATCCTAAAGCAGAAGCTTGAAATTACCGCTATGATCTCGGATAATTATGACGCGCTTCTTAACGCGACAGATTATGTCGACAGTGATGAGGATTTGCTGCGGTTGGCAAAGGTTGCGGAAAAAAGCGTTAATGAAAACACAAGCATCTGGATGGATAAATTCGATGAGCTTCTGCCGCAGCAGCTGCAGGTTTTAATGTCCCTTATAGACGGCGGGGCGGATATAACAATAACCTTCAACACCTGTGACAATGAGGAGGACACCTATTACGGAACAAGGGCGGCAATATCGGCAATTGCCGGATATGCTGATACAAAAACAATACATCTTGACGGAGGAATGGCGCATCTAAAAAATGCGCCCGATCTGAAATTCCTGTTTTCAAACTGGTTTGACAGAGCAAGGTATGGCGGAGCCGTGGAAAATGCCGAGATATTTGAGGCAAGGGACGCGTATACGGAAATCGAGCATATTGCCTGCCGCATACTTGATTTTGTGCGCGAGGACAAATACCGTTTTAGAGATATTTCCGTTATATGCGGCAGACCGGACAGCTACAGCCATATAATAGAGGCGATATTTGAAGAGTATGAAATTCCGTATTATTCTGATGAAAGGCTTTCAATCGCGGAGCATCCTATTGCTATGCAGATACTTTCACTGTTTGATGTGATAGAGAACAACTGGAGCTACAGCTCCATGTTTGAATATCTGCGCGCAGGCTTTGTTTATACGGCTGTAAAGGGTAAAAACGGCGGCAGACGATACAGAAGGGTGCCATCGGATAAAATAGATATACTTGAAAACTATGTTCTCAAATACGGCATACGCGGCAAAAGCATGTGGTGCCGTTCATGGGCAGAGGGACAGAAAAATGTTGTAAACGAGGCCTTCGGTGAGGGGGAGAAAAAAGCAAAAGCGGCTGATACGGAAATGGACGCTCTCCGCGAGGTGCTCATAAAGCCTGTAGTTGCTTATTGTGACGCCGTAAAAGGGGCGGAAACCGTTACGGATTACTGCTGCGCACTGTACCGGTTCCTTGAGGACATTAATTTATATAACGGTCTTAAGGCGGAGCTGCTCGCAATGGCAATGAACCGCGCAACGGCGGACGCGCAGCGCTTCGGGCAGATATGGAACCTTGTGCTGGACGTTCTCGATCAGGTTAATACCGCCTTGGGGACATACAAAGTCACGCATGAGGAGTTCTGCGGATATATACGCGCCGCTATGACGCAGTGCCAGATAAGGACTGTACCGTCGGGAGTTGACCGTGTTTTCATAGGCTCGGTTGAAAAGAATCAGTCCGTGAATCCGAAGATTATTTTTATGGCGGGAGCCGTTTCGGGGACGTTCCCGTCAGAAAGCGCGATTGAGGGCTTTCTGTCAAACGCGGACAGGGAATATCTTGCGGAGAATAATATTAATCTCGCGCCTGTAACTACAAAGAGAAACTCAAAGCTTCATAACAGCGTGTACAAGGTTCTCAGCGCCGTTACCGATAAGCTCTGTATAAGCTACCCGGTTCAGACCTCGGACGGCAAGGGCTGCCGCGCGGCTCAGACAGTTATTGATATACGGGAAAAGCTGACGGGAATACGCGTATATGATGATATTCTTGTGCCGCCGGAGGAGGAGAAACGGATGTTTATTTCTTCACCGAAGGCAACGCTTCATAAACTGCTTATACATCCAAAGGCGCATCCGCTCTGGACGCACGTCAACGAATGGTTTAACGAGCACGGAGAATGGAGAAACAAGCTGTTTACAGTCAACAGGACGCGATATAATTATACGGACAGAATTATATCATTAAATCCCGATTTGTCACATGAGCTTTATAGGGGACAGATAATGTACAGCGCTACAAGGCTGAATTCCTATGCCGAATGTCCGTTCAGATACTTTCTGCAGTACGGACTTTGCGCAAAGGAGCGGGAGGAATGGGAGCTTAACGCCGCTGATACCGGCAGCTATGCCCATGAAATAATACGCCGCTTCTGTGAGCGTATAGATAATGATGAAGGTCTTGACTGGAGCAGTGTTGATGATGATACCTGTACCCAAATAGTTGACGGGATTGTAAAGGAAACTCTGGAGCGCATAAACGGCGCTGAAATCAAGGACAAGGAGCGCACAGCGGATATTTTCAGACGCATGGGAAGAACCGTCAGAGAGGCGGCAAAAACCGTACGGAGAAGTATTGCCGCGGGAGATTTTGAAATTGCGGCATATGAAAAGAGGATAAACACTCCGGTGACGGATAAGGTGGGAGTAACGGGCATAATAGACAGGCTTGATGTGTGCCGTCATGACGGTGTGAACGAATATAGGATAATAGATTATAAGACAGGCAAACAGGAATTTAAGGTGTCGGAGATATACAATAGATACGATATGCAGCCTGTAATATACGCAATGGTAATGCGGATGCTTGATGATGAGGCGATGATATCGGGTATGTATTACAGCAGGGTACGCAATGATTATGCCAATATAAAATCAACAGGCTATAATTCGACCGCCCGGACGAAGCTGAAAAAGAATACGGAGCTTAACGGAGTGACCTTTGTTGACACTGATGTCAATGGGGACATAAAACAGGAATCCCTTGACAGAGTTGAATCCGAATTTGCGAGAATGGACGGAAGTCTTTTCTTCGGCAAAAATCCCGAAATCGGAAATAATATTCAGGACAGGGAAGCGGGGGAAAGACTGATCGAGCTTGTTCATGATAATGTGATTTCTATGGATAAGGAAATAAGAGACGGAAATATCGGAATTTCACCGCTTGTTATGGATAGCCGGCATAATGCCTGCACATACTGCGCCTACAGCGCGGTATGCAAATTTGACGAAAAGCTTTCGGAAAAGCGTCCTATCAAGGAAAAGGACAACGAGGTATGGAAGCTGTTGAAGGGGGATGAGTAAATGGAATGGACACAAGAACAGGAACGCGCGATACACACACCTACGGGGACGGGAAACATACTTGTTTCAGCTGCTGCGGGTTCGGGAAAAACCGCGGTTTTGGTTGAGCGTATTCTGCAAAAAATAATCAGAAACGAAGCGGCAATAGATCGGCTGCTTGTTGTGACCTTTACCGAGGCTGCGGCGGCGGAGATGCGCGAAAAAATCATAAAGCGTCTTACAAAGGAAATGGATAATCAGTTAAACAGTGAGGGACAGATAAAGCTTCTGAAGCATCAGGTGCAGCTTGCTCAGACTGCGGATATAATGACAATAGACGCGTTCTGTAACCGTGTGGTTCAGAATAATTTCCATATGCTCGGCGCAGACCCGGATGTAAGCATAATAGATTCGGCAATGGAGGAGCTTTTGCGTGATGAGGCGATGGAAAGCTTGTTTGCGAGAATGTATAAAAACCAGAATACAGAGGAGCGCGCCTCGTTTGAAAGGCTCATTGACGTCTACGCGTCCAACCGTGACGACGAAGGTCTGGCAAAGATAATTCACTTTGTATATAAATTTGTAATGTCCTTTGCCGACCCTGTGGGCTGGCTGGATAATGCCGCGGAAAATTATAATATGCCTGTGTCGGAAATGCCTGTCGCCTTATACTATGAGGAGGTTTCAAGGGATGCTGCCGCAAGGTGCGCCGCAAAGCTTGACGTATTTATTGGGGACATAAAAGATGAGGCTTTGCTTGCATATGCTAAGGAGCTTGAATCGGTCGCTGCTTCAATCAGGGATGCGGAGGACTGGGATGATATTTACGATATATACGACAGGCTTTTTAAAAAGAAGAAGGGCAAGCCTAAAATTGTAAGCATTGTTCAGACACAGCCCGAGGCAAAGGCGCCGGAGAATGTAGAAGAAGAGGAGCGGCTAAGATTTATACGGCAGGAGCTTATTGACAGCCTTAATGACGGAATAACAGTAAGCCGCGGCGCGTTTGAAGAAGCCTGCGACAGCGGCTTGCTTTATGAGGAAGCGAGCGATCTTGTGTGGATCGTAAAGGAATTTATGAAGGAATATGCCGCGCTGAAGGATAAGAACAGTGTACGCGAGTTTTCCGATATTGAGCATATGACATATGAGCTGTTCCGCGACCATGAGGATATAAGAGGCATTTATGCCGATAAATACGATGAAATTCTAATAGACGAATATCAGGACACAAACGGCTTGCAGGATGCCATATTCAATATGATTTCCCATAATAACATATTCATGGTCGGCGATCTGAAGCAGAGTATTTATCGGTTCCGCGGAGGAGATCCCTATATTTTCAGAGATAAAAGCGATAAATATATGATGGGTGAATCAGAGGACAAAAAGCTTGTGCTTTCCCAGAATTTCAGAAGCCGCAGGGAAATACTTAACAGCGTAAATGATGTTTTCGGGTGTATAATGAGCCGTGAGGCGGGCGATGTTGAATACACCGGCACCGAAAGAATAGTGAGATTAAAGGACTATTATCCGGAGCCGGAAACCGACCTCAAATCCGAGCTGCATTACTTAATGGTGAGAAACAGCGCAGAAACGGACAAGGGCATGGAGGAAATACGCTTTACGGCGGATAAGATCAAGGAGCTGCTTGAATCGGGAGTGAAGGTATACGATAAGGACAGCGGACAGCTGCGCCCGATCAGAAAAAAGGATATTGTAATCTTACAGAACTCTGTAAAAAGCAACGGTGAGGATTTTGTTAAGGCGCTTTCGGACAGAGGTATTGAGGCGTTTACTGAAACAGAAACCTTTTTTGGCCGCCGTGAAATCAACGTGATGCTTTCATTGATTTCGGTTATAAATAATGCGCGTCAGGATATTCCTCTTCTTGCGGTTATGCGCTCGCCTATAGGCGGGTTTACAGAGGATGAGCTTGCGCGTATACACCTCAGCGGACAGGAGTTTGATAATTTTATCAGCGCGGTGCGTTCCTTTGCCGCAATAGGCGGACTGCGGTTAAACAAGGCAAAATATATTTATAGGGGACAGAAAACCAACACTGATTTAAAAAAGCGTGACCGCAGGACCTTGGCAAAGAAATGCTGTGCGTTTATTGAAAACCTGAGACGCTGGAGAGGCTATGTCCGCAGCAAGTCCGTCGCGCAGCTTATCTGGACAATTTATGAGGAAACGTATTTTTATGATATGATGGGCGCGATAGAGCAGGGTGAGGAGGCGCAGTTCAATCTGCGGCTTCTCTATGAAAGAGCAAGGCAGTATGAGAATGCGGGCTTTAAAGGTCTGTTCAATTTTATAAAATATATTGAGCAGATAGAGGGCAGTGACGAGGACCTCGGAGGCGCAAAGCTTATCGGCGAGAACCATGATGTGGTAAGGATCATGACTATCCATAAGAGTAAGGGGCTTGAATTTCCGTATGTGTTTGTGTGCGGCGCGGGAAAGAAATTCAGAACTGCGGAGGACGTGTCAATAATAAGGCTGCATAAGGAGCTTGGAATTGGTCTGCCGTATATTTATTATGATGAGCATTACACGAGGGACACTAAAGTCAAGGAGACCATAGCGCAGATAAATAAGAAGGAGCTTACAGCCGAAAGAATGCGGCTGCTGTATGTCGCGCTGACACGCGCGAGGGAAAAGCTGTATGTTATCGCAAGCGTTAATACAGGAGAGGATGTAACGGAAGAAGCGCTGAATAATATATGGAAAAGCAAGCTGTCGTACGAGAAAATGCTGCCGTCTGTCGCATTGACCGCAAGAGGCTTTTACGATTGGATGTGTCCTGCCGCGTACGCGTCACCCGAAACCTGGAAGCTTGTATATCATGATATAACAGCGGCATCACAGGACGAGGAGCCGAAGGAGGACGAGGAGCAGGAAACCTTTGAAGACAGTCCCGAGCTTCGCAGAGCGGTGTATGAGATACTTGATTACAGATATCCGTATAGTGAGAGCAGCACCATTCCGTCAAGGACCTCGGTAACCCAGCTGAAGGAGCTTACAATTGAGCGTATGAGCGGGGAGGATAATGCGCCTGACGCTCCGGTGTATGAGCCGGACAGCAGAAGAACCGCGGATGCAAATGATATGGCGGATCTGATGTTTTCACCGCTTCATCCCAAGCCTGCGTTTATGCGCGAAAAGGGGGACAAGCCGGCAAACGAAATAGGCACCCTTTATCATCTTGTCATGTCGGAGCTAAATCTTGACATTATCCGCAAAAAAGGCGCGGAATGCGTAAAGGACGGAATAGAAAGGCTTGTGCGCGAGGAAAAAATCGCAGAGGAGGATGTTAAATATATTGACATTGAAAAAATAAAGGGATTTTATGAGAGCGATACAGGAAAACGCCTGTTGAGTTCGACTGAAATTCACCGCGAGCAGCCGTTCCAGATAAATATTCCGGCAACGGAATACGACCCGTCGCTCCCTGCGGAGTACGCGGAGGAAAAGCTGATACTTCAGGGAATAATCGACTGTTATTTCAAGGAGGCGGACGGCTATGTGCTTCTCGATTATAAGACCGATAAGGTCAGAAATAACAAGGAGGAAATCCGCAGAAAATACGATAAGCAGCTTGAGCTTTACAAAACGGCGATAGAGAGCCTTACCGGCAGAAGGGTAAAGGAAGGCGTGCTGTATCTGTTTGATATAGGAGAAACAGTATAAAAACTGTTTATCATATCATTGCAAAACACGTGCAAAACATTGACTTTGCACATAAAATATGCTACAATGAATATAATAGAGTAAAGGAGTTGATTTTATGGCTACAACCAATGTAACTATACGAATGGATAAAGTATTGAAACAACAGTCAGAGGAGCTTTTTAGTGCCTTGGGCTTAAATCTGTCAACTGCAATAGGTGTTTTCTGCCGTCAGGCAGTGCGACAGGGAAAAATCCCGTTTGAGCTTGCCGTAGATAAACCTAATTCTGAGACAATAGCCGCCATGCAGGAGGTCGATGATATGCTGAGCGGAAAAATCCCGGCAAAAAAATTTTCTGATATAGATGAGTTGTTTAAGGATTTGGATTCATGAAATATACGATTGAATATTCATCGAGATTTAAAAAAGATTATAAGCTTATCAAAAAACGAGGATATGATATATCGCTGTTAAGACAGGTTGTCACTATGCTTGCCAATGGGGAAAAGCTGCCTGAAAAATACTATGACCATGATTTGAAGGGAAATTATGCGGGGCACAGGGAATGTCATATAACGCCTGATTGGCTTTTAATCTACAAGATCGAAAAAGATATACTTGTATTAGGTATTACCAGAACTGGAACTCACAGCGATTTGTTTTGATTAAGGGAAGAGAGATAGTTCTGTTGTCTTAGTGAACTTTTGGATATAGTACAAAATAACAAGACAACAGAATCGCCCTCTTAACCGCGTTAAGACAGATAAGTACAGATATATTACCTTAAAAGTCCTTTAACAATAGCTGCGATATTATCTAATTGTGAATCATTTAGTTTTTTTAGATCATCAACCAATGTATTTATTTTTTTGGGGTTTTTTGCGTTTGTGTCGAAAAATTCACTTGGTGTTATATTCAGATATTCACAGATATAGAAAAAACCTGTCATAGAAGGAAAGGCTTTTCCGCTTTCAATATTATTAATATATCCCGGATTTTGCCCGATAGACAAACTCATATCGTATCCGATCAATAAACCCACGTCAAAAGAGCCTGATTTGGTCTATAGACCTT
>JBJEIW010000123.1:0-2724 GCA_051877435.1 Candidatus Ornithomonoglobus sp. | reverse complement strand
AAACTCCGGCTACGCCGCTCTTTTTGTTTACGAGATTGTCAATCTCTGCCGCTGTCATACCCTTGTTCATAAGGAAGGTCATAACAGCCGGGTCCATTGAACCGGTTCTTGTTCCCATAGGAACACCGTCAAGCGGAGTGAAGCCCATTGATGTATCCACGCACTTGCCTCCGTCTACAGCGCTGATTGACGAGCCGTTACCGAGATGGCAGGTGATGATCTTAAGCTCCTTCGCATCCTTGCCGAAGTACTTAACAGCCTGCTGGGAAACATACTTATGTGATGTTCCGTGGAAGCCGTACTTTCTGATACCGTCATTTTCGTACAGCTCATACGGGAGCGCGTACATAAACGCCTTTGCCGGCATTGTCTGATGGAACGCGGTATCGAATACGCCGACCATCGGAGTATTCGGCATAATCTTCTTGCAAGCGTTGATACCTATAATATTCGGCGGATTGTGAAGCGGAGCAAGCGGTGTGCACTTGTCAATCGCCTTAAGAACCGCTTCTGTGATAATTGTTGAGTCTGTGAACTCCTCAGCTCCGTGTACGATTCTGTGGCCGACAGCGCCGATTTCGTCCATTGACGAGATAACTCCGATCTCCGGATCAACAAGCGCGTCAATAACCATCTGAATAGCGTCGCCGTGATCCTTCATCGGCTTTTCGATCTTCTTCTTGTCAAGTCCCTTCAATACGCATGTGTGCTGGAGGTTTGAACCGTCAATGCCTATTCTCTCACAGAGACCCTTTGCCATTACGCTCTTGTCATCCATATTGATGAGCTGATACTTAAGTGATGAGCTTCCGGCATTAATAACTAATATCTTCATGTTGTTTTTATCCTTTCCTTTTTTTCATTATTTAGCAGCCTGTGCCTGAACTGCCGTTATAGCAACTACTCCTGCTATATCCTCAGCTACACAGCCGCGTGAGAGGTCATTGACAGGAGCTGCGATACCCTGAAGAACCGGACCGTAAGCCTCTGCCTTACCGAGTCTCTGAGCAATTTTGTAGCCAATGTTACCCGCGTTAAGATCCGGGAATATAACTACGTTAGCCTTACCTGCAACATCTGAACCCGGAGCCTTTGATGCGCCGACACTCGGAACGATAGCTGCGTCAAACTGCAGCTCGCCGTCAAGAGCGAGGTCAAGTCCGCGCTCTGCAATCTTTTCCTTAGCAAGTCTTGTTGCCTCCTGCATCTTATCAACAAGCGGGTCCTTAGCGCTGCCGTATGTAGAGAATGAAAGCAGTGCAACCTTCGGCTCAGCGCCTACAAGCTGTTTGAAGGATGCAGCAGATGAAAGCGCGATTTCCGCAACATCATCAGCGGACGGGTTCATGTTAAGCCCTGAATCACCAAATACGAAGGTGCCGTTCTCGCCGAATTCGCAGTCAGGAACATTGATTACAAAGAATGCCGAAACCAGCTTTGTACCGGGAGCAGTCTTAAGAATCTGGAGTGACGGTCTGATAACGTTAGCGGAGGAATTGATTGCGCCCGCAACCATGCCGTCAACCTTACCTGTCTTAACCATCATTACGCCGTAATAAAGCGGATCCTTAACGGTTTCTCTTGCCTGCTCGATTGTAACACCCTTCTTCTTTCTGAGCTCTGCAAACAGCTCGGCAAATTCCTCATTGCCCTCAGCCGGATCAATGATTTCAATACCGTCAATATCAAGACCCTCGTCTGCGGCGATCTTCTTAATCTTTTCGGGGTCACCCAAAAGAACGTTCTTAGCATACCCCTCAGCCTTAACAATTGCCGCTGCCTGAATGGTTCTCAGTTCTTCGCCCTCAGCGAGAACAATTGTTTTAAGGTCTGCCTTTGCCTTTGCTTTTACACTGTCAATAAACTTTCCCATTTGTAAAAACTCTCCTTTAATAATATTAAGATAATATAATTATACACCCAATTTGGTGAAATTTCAAGATATAATATGAAAAATCTGTATTAAATCAGAAAAAATCATTACTGTTGTATAACCCTCACGCTTTGCTTCTGTTTATAATCATATTGCCCAGCCCGCACCTTGCATTAATCCTTATTCCGTCAGCGTTACCTGTTTTGTAGTTTCTGCCGGTTCTCACACCGTCAATAACAAGGCTTCCGGCGCCGCAGAGGGATTCTATGTAATACCCACGGATATTTTTGCGCAGCTCCGCTTTTAAGTACCCGAACCCGCAGCTTATATCCGCGCCGATTGACGGCTCGAGGGAAATATCGTTATTCCCGTGCACGGCAGATATTATCACGCGTCTGGCCGTTATATGCCTGAACCTTGTTCTGCACCGCTTCAGCTCAAGCTCCGCAGTCCCGGCGCAGAGCCCTGCCGAATAAATACCTGCATTTCCGGCTTTTATTTTTATAAACTCAAGCTCAAGGTCTTTAGGAAGCATCACAACCGCATCAGAGCCGTTCTTCCTCTCCGGATCGCTTACAACATGCCATATATTATTTTCCGTATAGTGCAAAAAAGGGACATCACTGCTCACTTCAAACCTATTGCCATAGATTATTCTGTAATCACCGTTTGAAAGCTCCAGCTCAACACCTATTATTTTTTTATCCATAGTTAATCACCATGGTTTATTATACCATAAAACATCAGGGAAATCAATACAATGCTTGTTTTCAATGTTGACACGGCAATAAAAATAGTTACTATTCAGCTATCAGCACCCAAATAAGACCTGTTACGCTGTAACAAGTTTG
>JBJEIW010000122.1:0-11973 GCA_051877435.1 Candidatus Ornithomonoglobus sp. | reverse complement strand
CGGCATTTAAACCCCCTTTCCGTCGCTTACGCTCCTCCCTTCCCCCTTTTTGATAACCGCTGACGCGGTTCTAAAAAAGGGGGACAAGAGATTGGTGGGTGCCGCGCCTTGCCCCCCTTTTTTAGAATTGCCGCAGGCAATTATCAAAAAGGGGGGAGGGAGAAAATCGCAAAGCGATTTTCGGAAGGGGGGTTGGCAGCTAAACAATAATTTATATATACGGTTAGCTGCAAATGGGAATACCATAAACGTCCCACACGATAAAATTTTCCGCAAAACTATTGACAAACGAGGAAGTATACTGTATAATAACGGTATAAAGACAAACAAATGTTCGCTTTTAATACCGGCGAAGGAGGATAACAGAAATGGCAAAGGCTGATAAGAATACAAAACCGTCTGTAAGCCGTCTTGAAAATGAGGAAAAGAAGAAGGCTCTTGACGCGGTTTTTAAGGTTATAGAGAAGGAATACGGCACAGGCTCGATTATGAAGCTCGGAGATACCCACGTTTCAAGCGTGGATTCGATCCCCACAGGCTCATTGATGCTTGATATGGCGCTCGGAGTGGGCGGTATGCCCAGAGGCAGAATTATAGAGATATACGGACCCGAATCCTCGGGTAAGACAACGGTCGCGCTCCATGTGGTGGCGGAGGCTCAGAAGATGGGCGGCGAGGCTGCGTTCATAGACGCGGAGCACGCGCTTGACCCGGTATATGCCGAAAAGCTCGGTGTAGATATTGACAACCTCATAGTAGCGCAGCCCGATACCGGCGAGCAGGCGCTTGATATATGCGAGGCTCTTGTTCGTTCGGGCGCGCTTGATGTAATTGTGATCGACTCGGTCGCGGCGCTTGTTCCTAAGGCTGAGATCGAGGGCGAAATGGGCGATGTCCATGTGGGACTGCTTGCGCGTCTTATGTCGCAGGCGCTGAGAAAACTCACAGCGATAATCGCAAAGTCGGGCACGGTTGTTATATTTATTAACCAGATACGCGAAAAGGTCGGCGTTATGTACGGCAACCCCGAGACAACACCGGGCGGAAGAGCGCTTAAATTCTTCTCGTCGGTAAGACTTGATGTGCGCCGTCAGGAGCAGCTTAAAAACGGCGGTGAGGTTATAGGAAACCACACAAGAGTAAAGGTAGTTAAGAATAAGGTCGCGCCGCCGTTTCGAGAGGCGGAGTTTGATATTATCTACGGCGAGGGTATTTCAAGTGAGGGCAATATTCTCGATATGGCTGTTGAGCTTGAAATAATAAAGAAGAGCGGCGCATGGTTCAGCTATGACGGCGCAAAGATCGGACAGGGCAGAGAGAATACAAGAAAGTATCTCAAGGAAAATCCGGAGTTCTGTAAGATGATAGAGCAGCAGGTGCGCGATAAAATGACCCCCGACAGGGAGAGAGTTGTTGTGGAAGCCCCCAAGAATGAAACGGAAGATGATTTTGATGTCAATATTTCCGAGGAAAAAAATATTAACGAAATTCCCGAAAATATCGAGTAAGATTTCGTCAAATCAGATGAAAATTTCATGAAATAGAAAAAAATTATTGACGAAAACAGAAATTTAGGGTATTCTATTATTAAATAAATTATAGCTTAGGGGGCATTATCATGGTTTCAAGTGAGGTAACAGTCAACAATTCAGTAGGACTTCATGCAAGACCGGCAACATTCTTCATTCAGCGCGCTAATTCGTTCAAGTCAAGCGTATGGGTTGAGAAGGATGACAGACGTGTAAATGCAAAGAGCCTGCTCGGCGTTTTGTCACTCGGTATCGTTAAGGGTACAAGCATTACAATTGTAGCAGACGGTATTGACGAGGAGGACGCTGTAAAGACGCTCGTTGGTATTATTGAGTCAAATTTCACAGAATAATTACCGTTTAATTCTCATGAGAATCAGAAGCAGTTGATGTGCGTAAGCTATACTGTTTCGTGAAAATAACTCTGCGGCACAGGCCATGCAGAGTTATTTTTGATTAAGGTATTTGAAACAATGTGACGTAAGGGTGAGGATATGTTTGATTTTGAGGACGAAATTGCAAAGCTTCCCGAGCAGCCGGGAGTTTATCTCATGCACGATGAGGACGGCGCTGTGATATATGTCGGCAAGGCAAAAATCCTTAAAAACCGCGTTACGCAGTATTTCAGAAAAAATTCAAGCCATACTCCGAAGGTTCTGGCGATGGTAAGACATGTGGCATATTTTGAGTACATCATAACGGATTCCGAGCGCGAGGCGCTTGTTCTGGAATGTAATCTCATAAAGAAATACAGACCGCATTATAACATCCTGCTCAAGGATGACAGGCAGTACCCGTATATCAAGGTATCAATAAACGAGCCGTATCCGCGCGTGTTTATGGCGCACAGAATGAGCAATGACGGCGCAAAATATTACGGACCGTATATGGGCAGGGGAACGATAAAGAACACCCTTGATATAATACAGAAGCTTTTCAAGCCCCCCACCTGCACAAGAAAATTCCCGAGGGATATAAAAAAGGGCAGACCGTGCCTTAATTATCACATAAACACCTGCTTTGCGCCGTGTACGGGACAGGTTACAAAAGAGGAATACCGAAAGGTATTTTTTGAAATATGCCGTTTTCTTGACGGAAAGCACGGCGATCTTGTAAATGAGCTTACAAAAGAAATGTATGACGCGTCCGCGGCAATGCAGTATGAGCGCGCCGCGGCGTGCCGCGATAAAATAAAATCCATTAAAGAGGTCATGGACAGGCAGAAGATCACAAGCACGTCAAAGCAGAATAACGCGGACGTAATAGCCGCCGCCGCTGACGGTGAGATTGCGTATATTGAGGTGTTTTTTATACGCGGCGGCCGCGTTATAGGGCGCGAGCACTACAGGATCGAGCACACGGGCGGCGCGGACAGCGCGGACATGATAACGGATTTTATAAAGCAGTTCTATGCGGACTGCGATTTCATTCCCGATGAGATTATAACCGAAGCGGAGCCGCATGACACGGAGCTTATTTCGGAATGGCTGCGTGAGCGTAAGGGGAAAAAGGTACAGCTTACAGCTCCAAAGCGCGGCGAAAAGGTGAAGCTTGTTTCAATGGTTAAGATGAACGCGGAAAAGGCGGTGTCAAACCATAAGCTGAGGCTTTTAAAGGAGAAGGAAAAGAGCGGTGTTCTTGAGGCAATGCAGGAGCTTCTCGGACTTGATAAAATGCCCAACAGAATAGAGGCGTATGATATTTCAAATATTCAGGGCGCGGATAATGTCGCGGCGATGGCTGTGTTTGAATACGGCAGACCGGCAAAGAGGAAGTACCGCCGATTTAAGGTGCAGACGGTTGAGGGCGCGGACGATTACGCTTCAATGAGCGAGGTGATCTACCGCCGTTTCCGCCACGGCATGGAGGAGGAGGAGCAGATTAAGGCGGGCGCGTTAAACCCGCGTGACGCAAAGTTTCTGCCGTATCCCGATCTGATTCTTCTTGACGGCGGCAAGGGGCATCTTAACGCTATATCAGAGCTTATGGAGATGATGGATAACGACACGCCGCTGTTCGGAATGGTAAAGAACGACCGTCACCGCACAAGAGGTCTTGTAGGCGCAAACGGCGAGCTTGAAATAAGCCCGTCAAGTCCTGTGTTTAAGCTGATAACCCATATTCAGGACGAGGTACATGACGCGGCAATCTCATATTTCAGAAAGCTTCATGAGAAAATCGACTCGGAATTGAACAAAATTCCGGGTATCGGTGAAAAAAGACGCGTTGCCCTATTGACTAAATACGGAAATATTGATAAAATAAAGAATGCGGAAATTGAAGACCTTGCCGATACGGACTCAATGGATATGAAATCGGCAGAGGCAGTATATTATTATTTCAGAGGAAAAAAGAATGTTTAAGCTTAATCATAAAGGCGGTACAGCTTATTATACAATATCCTCATTTGAGGAAACAGGACTTGTGAACCACTGTATCTCCACCCGCGAGGGCGGCGTCAGCGGCGGCTGCTACAGCAGCATGAACCTGCGCTTTAACTGTGATGACGCAAGGGAAAATGTGCTGGAGAATTTCAGAAGGATATCCGAAGCGGCAGGAATGAACAGCAGAAGGCTTGTGCTTTCAAGGCAGGTTCATGAGGACATTGTTCATACGATAGAGGACAGCGATATCGGAAACGGTATTGTGTTTGAAAATAAATTCCAAAGCGCGGATGGGCTTATAACCGATAAGAAGGGCGTGGGACTTGTGACGCTTTATGCCGATTGTGTTCCGCTTATGTTTCTTGACAGGGAAAAGGCGGTAATCGCAACCTCCCATTCAGGGTGGAAGGGCACGGTTAAGCGTATCGGAGCAAAGACCGTGAGAAAAATGGCAGAGGATTACGGCTCGCGTCCTGAGGACATTTTGTGCGCTATAGGTCCGTCAATACAGGTCGACCACTTTGAGGTCGGCGATGATGTCGCGCAGCTTTTCATTGACAAATTCGGCGCTGACACCGCGGTTAAGTACGGTGACAGATACCATGTGGATATGCAGCGCGCAATAATAAAGCAGCTTACGGAGGAGGGCATTCCGCCGGAGAATATAGATAACTGCGGAATCTGCACCTATTGCAATAGCGAGCTGCTGTTCTCCCACAGAAAAACAAACGGGCGCCGCGGTAATTTCGGAGCGTTCATAGAGCTTAGGAGCGGTGTCAGATGATAAAGGATAAAGCATCAAAAATTATTTCCGTTCTTATTGTCCTGTCGCTTGCGGCGGGGCTTTGCTCCTGTACTGTCGCTGATTATATCAGCGGCGCGGTCGGCAGACTGACGTCAACAGAGGAGGATTCCGGGAATACCGCCGCAGAGGAGACCGCGGAAGCTGAAACAAAAGAGATTTCCAATGACATAACCGTAGGCGTAATAGATTATGACACCTTTAACCCTCTGTGGACAGCCTCCCAGACGGTAAGAGATGTATGCGGATTTATTTATGAGCCGTTATTCGGAATAGATTCGACGATGAGGACGACGGGTGTGCTTGCAGACAGCTATATAATAGGCGCCGACGGCGCAAGCATTACAATAAATCTGAAGCAGGGCGTTATGTGGCATGACGGCACGGAATTTAACGCCGATGATGTGATTTACACTGTCAACACAATAAAAGAGGGAAATACTCTTTATACGGCTTTTATGGAGCCGGTAACGGGTATATGGAAAAACGATAATTATACGGTGTGCGTTACGTTTTCGCGTTCGGTGCCGGATTCGGTATCGCTTTTCACCTTCCCGATAGTAAAAAACAAGTCTCTTTATTCCGGTAAAAAGGATTTTATTCCGGTGGGTACAGGTCCGTTCAGATATGTGTATTCGGGAGGCACGGCATATCTTGAAGCCTTTGAGGAGCATCATGACGGCAGGGCAAAGCTGGACAGAGTTAATATTGAGTTTCTGTCCGACCTGGGCAAATACCGATCGCTGTTCAATGCCAATGAGCTTGACATGGCGGATTCGGAGATGCTTGATATGTCGACATTTATGCCGAAAAGCAACTCCAACGTAACGGATTATACGTCAAACACAATGGTTTTTGCCGGCTTTAACACGTCAAATCCGAAGCTTTCGGGAGCTCGTACAAGACAGGCAATCTCACTGCTTATAGACAGAGACGCAATAGCTACGAATATATATTATTCACGCGCTGTCGCGTCGGACTATGCGATAAATCCGCAGTCATGGCTCAGCTTTGAAACAAGAACCAAGCTGCGCGCGGATGCGTGGTCTGCGACGCAGCTTCTTGCGCAGGACGGCTGGACCGCGGATTCAAGAGGTATATATTATAAGCAGATAGGCGGTAAGCTGACCTATCTTACTCTCACCATTCTTGTAAATTCTGACAGTGAGCAGCGTGTTGCCGTTGCGGATCAGCTTGCGCAGTGGCTTAACAATAACGGCATAATCGCCAAGGTCAATTCCTGTGATTACACTCAGTTCAATGCTATGATCGCGGCGCATAATTATGATATGTTTGTAGGTGAGACGGAGCTTCTGCCCAATAATGATATGACAAATCTTGCAGGCTCGGCGGGCAACTATTTCAATTATGCCAATACTGAGATGGACACGCTTCTGTGGCAGCTCGGAACGGTTCAGCTCGAGTCGGATGTGCAGTCGGTATCAAACAGGCTTTATGAGCTTATCCATACAGAGGTGCCGTTTGCGCCGATATGCTTTCTTAAAAAGAGCCTTGTCACAGGCGCAAAGATAAAGAGCGGCTTTAACCCGTCGATACAGGGATTTGTGAGGGAAACTGAAAACTGGAGTGTAAATTAACGTGAAAAATAAGCGGCGCATCTCACCGCCCTCAGCGACCCCAAGTATACACATACATCGGCGTCGCTTCGGGCGGCAATCTGCTTGCTTCTTTTCCATGTTAACGTTAAGCTTTGTGCCGCTGTAAGGCGGCGGAATAGAGGATTAAAATGCTTTTGTCAGAAAGGAGCTGCGTGGTGACAGTTATAGTAGTGGGCGCGGGCGCCGCGGGGCTTATCGCCGCCGGTACCGCCGCAAAGACAGCCGATAAGGTGGTTCTTATAGAAAAAAATGACGCGGTGGGCCGCAAGGTGCGTATAACCGGCAAGGGACGCTGCAATATAACAAACGCGTGTGAGATCGAGGATATGATTGCGATGTATCCGGTAAACGGAAAATTCCTCTATTCCGCGCTGTATACCTTTACAAATGACGATATAGTAAGCCTTCTCGAAAGCTATGGAGTAAAAACTAAGGTGGAGCGGGGAAACCGCGTCTTTCCTGTTAGCGATGACGCGAGCGATGTTGTTAAGGCGCTAAAGAAATACGCTCTGCAAAAAAATGTCAGGTTTGTAAAGGCGGAGGTCAAGTCACTGCTTATCACAGACGGTGAAATAAAGGGTGTAAGCACCTCAACAGGACGTATTATGGGCGACAGGGTGATCCTATGTACAGGAGGCGCTTCCTATCCTCAGACGGGCTCTGACGGCTCAGGCTACAGACTGGCAAAAGCGGCAGGACACACAATAATAAAGCCGATGCCGTCGCTTGTACCGCTCGTTACGGCTGAGAAATGGGTAAAGGATATAATGGGACTTTCACTTCGTAATGTGGAGGTTACAGCCTATAAGGCAAACGGAAAGAAAATCAGCAGCGGCTTCGGCGAAATGCTGTTTACCCATTTCGGAGTATCGGGTCCGCTGATACTTTCCCTGTCGGCGCATATAAAAAATGTCAAGGAAGAGGGCTGCGCAATAAAAATTGACCTCAAGCCGGCGCTGTCTGAGCAGCAGCTTGACGCGAGAATACTGCGTGATTTTGAAAAGCAGAAAAACAAGCATATAATAAACGCGCTCGACGCGCTTCTTCCGAAAAATCTCATACCGGTTATAATTAAGCTTTCAGATATTGAGCCGCATAAGAGCGTAAACGAAATAACAAAGCAGGAAAGACAAAGGCTCAAGGATACGATAAAGGGACTTACGCTTCACATAACGGGCTTCCGTCCGATAGAGGAGGCGATCGTGACCTCGGGAGGCGTTAAGACGAGCGAGATCAATTCGTCTACAATGGAGTCAAAAAAGGTAAAGGGACTGTATTTTGCGGGAGAGATAATAGATGTTGACGGTTACACCGGAGGCTTTAATCTTCAGGCGGCATGGTCAACGGGCTATCTTGCGGGATTGTGCGCGGGAGAGCAGGAATAAAAAAGGAGATATGGCAGTATGGCAGGAGATATTGAATACGGTTCAAGAGCGGTAAGCAAGGCGGCGGTCAGTATGGCAATGAGTGATACGCGCGAGGATGAGGCTGCTGTTAAGGCGGAGCTTATGAAGTACGGTATTAAGGCGGCGGCAGTGGATTTCGGCGGAGATTTTCTGAATGCGGTTCCGAAAATCCTTGAACGTACGGTAGTTGCCGCAAAGCGCGAGGGAGTTATAGGAAACAGTCATTCGGAGGAGGGCGCCGTAGCGGGCGCCGCCCATGAGGCAATACAGCAGATACAGACCAAGTGCGCAGGACTTAATCTCGGCGGAAAGATCGGGATAGCCTGCAACGGAGCGCATCTTTCGGTGTGCCTGTTCTTTGCGCTGGGCTTACTGAATCTGAATGATATTGTTATCGGATTGGGACACAGAGCGATTTAAGGAGGAAAGCAGCATGGCGGTAAGAGCTATACGCGGAGCAACAACAGTAAAGGAAAACACAAAGGAATGCATAACACAGGCATCCATTGAGATGATAGATAAAATTATAAAGAAAAACAATCTTGATACAGGGGACATGATAGATATCCTGTTCACCGTAACGCCGGATATTACGGCGATGTTTCCGGCGGCGGCAGTGCGGAAAATGGGAATAACGGAGGTTCCGCTGCTTGATATGGCGGCGCCTGATGTTGACGGCGCGCTTGAAATGTGCATAAGGGTTATCGTGCATATTAATACGGATTTGGGAAATAATGAGATGAAGCATGTATATCTTAACGGAGCGAAGAAGCTGCGCCCCGATATTGCAGCAGAGAACAGGATTTCGGTTGCGATAGACGGACCTGCCGGAGCCGGAAAAAGCTCTGTCGCGAAAGCGGCAGCGGCAAGGCTTGGCTATGTTTACATAGACACGGGAGCTATGTACAGAACCGTTGCGGTGTACGCGATCGAAAACGGGATAGATATTAAGGCGGAGCCTGAAAAGCTTGTTTCACGGCTTGGCGATATAAAAATTGATATAGAATATGCTGACGGTATGCAGAAGATGTATCTCAACGGCGCCGATGTCACATCAAGAATACGCGAGAACGACGCGTCAATGGGAGCGTCCGCTGTTGCCGCGATCCCCGAGGTCAGAACGCGCCTTGTAGCAATGCAGCAGGAGATGGCGAAGGGGGGCGGAGTGCTGATGGACGGCAGGGATATAGCGACGGCTGTTCTTCCGGATGCCGAGCTTAAAATATATCTCACGGCATCTGTTGAGGAGCGCGCGATGCGCCGCTATAGAGAATATATCGAAAAGGGCACAGAATGCGACTATGAGACAATTAAGGCTGATGTTATAAAAAGAGACCATGATGACATGAACCGCGCCGTATCACCCCTCAGAAAGGCTGAGAATGCAGTGCTGCTTGATTCATCGGATTTGTCATTTGAGGAAACGGTTGACAAAATACTTGAAATGGTTAAAGAAACAGAACAGAAATGAAATGTCTGTACAAAACAGACAGAGAAAAACGGAGGTATCTGATGGATTTTTATACATTCGGTAAGAAGGTTACAGGCGGGCTTTCTCATGTGATGTTCAGATTGAGAACAACAGGGGTTGAGAATATTCCGAAGCAAGGACCGGTTATCCTTGCTGTTAACCATAAGAGCGGTCTTGATCCGGTAGCGGTAGGTATAACCTGCCCCAGACAGATCCGATTTATGGCAAAGGCGGAGCTGTTTAACAATAAGCTTTTCGGAAGGCTTATATCAAGCCTCGGAGCGTTCCCGGTGCACCGCAACAAGGGCGATATAGGCGCGATAAAGGCGGCATTCGGTATTTTTAAGGACAACGGCGTAATGCTGATTTTTCCCGAGGGCGGAAGAATTACAAAAAAGGCGCCAAAGCTTCGCGCAAAGCCCGGAGTGGTTATGATGGCGCAGCGGGCGCAGGTTCCGGTCATACCGGTTCTCATAGACGGCGACTACAGATGGATGGGCAAAGTAACCGTCCGCTACGGCAAGCCTGTTACCTATGAGGAATACAAGGGACAGAAGCTGTCGGGTGAAAAAATGCAGGAGCTTGCCGATGAGCTTCTTGAAAAAATATATGAGCAGGCGGAGGTAAAGAAGCTGCCGGGAGGTAAAGCGTAATGCCGGTTAAAGTTGCAAAAACCGCGGGCTTCTGCTTCGGAGTAAAGCGCGCCGTTGACGGAGTGTATGAGGCTCTCGAAAAAGGAGAGAAAATCGCGACCCTCGGAGATATAATTCATAACAGCCAGGTTATTGACGACCTTAAAGGCAGGGGAGTTTATTCCTTTGAAAGGGTGGAGGATATTCCCGCGGATTATAAAATCGTTATCCGCGCGCACGGCGTAGGCAAGGATGTTTATGAAAAAATAGGTGACAGGGAGTACACCGATCTGACCTGCCCGTTTGTGGAAAAAATTCACAGAATAGTGGAAAAGCATCATAATGACGGTTACAAAATTGTGATTGTCGGGGACAGAAATCATCCCGAGGTTATAGGCATAAACGGCTGGTGTAATTACGAAGCGGAGATAATTGACAGCGAAGCACGCGAATTTAATACAGATTTTACCAAAAAACCGCTTTGCGTTGTGGCACAAACAACAATTAAGAAAAATAATTTTGTGCAAATCGTACAAATTTTAAAAAACACTTGCAAAAGTACCATAGAATTTGATACAATATGTAGTGCAACAAAGAATAGGCAGGAGGAAGCGGCGGCTTTAGCTGCGGAATCCGACTGTATGATTGTGGTCGGAGGGCGCAAGAGCTCCAACACGAGAAAGCTCTATGAAATATCCGAGAAGCTGTGTTCCGAAACCTATCATGTTGAAACTGCGGAAGAGCTTCCGCACAAACAATATAATAAAATAGGAATTACGGCGGGAGCCTCAACGCCCGCGCGTATTATCCAGGAGGTAGTAAAGGCTATGAGTGAGAATTTAAAAAATGAAGAGAGCTTTGCCGAGCTTTTTGAAAACTATGAGCAGAAGACTCTCAACAATGGGGACATTGTGGATGGCGTTGTTGTCGAAATCCGCAAGACAGAAGTAATCGTTGATCTGGACGGTTTCAAGTACAATGGTGTGCTTGCGATGGACCAGATTACGGATGACCCGTCACTTGAGCCGTCTGATGTTGTAAAGAAAGGCGAAACAATCAGAGTTTACGTTGTTGGCGTAAATGATGCTGAAGGAAAGGTAGTTTTATCAAGAAAGAAATTGGTAGCTATGGAGAGCTGGAACAAAATCAAAGCGGCTTACGAATCGGGAGAGATTATTGAGGGCAAGATCATCAAGGCTGTTAAGGGCGGCGTGATCGCATTGGCTGACGGTTCGCAGGTGTTCATTCCGGCGCGTCAGGCATCTGAGAGATATGTTTCAGACCTTCAGAGTCTTGTAGGAACGACTGTTAATTTCAAGCTTATCGAGCTTGATGAGAGAAGAAAGAGAGTTGTAGGTTCGGTACGCGTTATTCTCGAGGCTGAGCGCAAGGCTAAGGAAGAAGCGTTCTGGGCGGCTGCGGAAGTAGGCAAGCACTACAGCGGCACAGTTAAGTCGCTTACATCATTCGGTGCATTTGTCGATATCGGCGGCGTGGACGGTCTCGTTCACATCAGCGAGCTTTCATGGAACAAGATCAAGCATCCGTCAGAGGTATGTGCAGTCGGCGATGTTATGGACGTGTACATCAAGGATATCAACACAGAAACAAAGAAGATTTCATTGGGCTTCAAGAAGCTTGAGGATAATCCGTGGGTAATCGCGCAGAATAAGATAAATGTCGGTGATGTAATCACAGTTAAGATTGTAAGAATGATGCCGTTCGGCGCATTCGCCGAGATCATCCCGTCAGTAGACGGTCTTATCCACATCTCACAGATCGCAGACAGACGTATCGGCAAGCCCGAGGACGTTCTTTCAATCGGTCAGGAGGTACAGGTTAAGGTTACCGACGCTGACTGGGAGGAGAAGAAGATCAGTCTTTCAATCAGAGCTCTTATCCAGAAGGAGGAGCCGGAAAAGACTGAGGAACCGGAGCCGGAGGAGGAAGATGACGACGTACAGCCGGAATCAACACTCGTATATTCAACCGATCCTGAGGTTCAGGCAGACCTGCCTGCTGAGGAGCCGGCTGATGCCGAATAAGCGGATAATATTAAATTTAAGAGGACGCGGTTTGAACCCGGTCCCGTCAAGTAGACACTTTAAATAATAAAAATTTTTGGATACC
>JBJEIW010000121.1:0-11995 GCA_051877435.1 Candidatus Ornithomonoglobus sp. | reverse complement strand
ACTTGTTACAGCGTAACAGGTCTTGTTTTGGTGCTGATAGCTGAATAGTAACAAAGAAGCACGAAAAAATTATGTAAATTTGAATTTTCACCTTGACAATAATAATTATTTGTGTTAAGATAATACAATCAGAGGTTTGCCCGAAAAAACCCGGAAAAATATTCCGGGACGGCAGAAACCGCGTGTTTGTGCGGTTTTTCGTCATGAGGGCAGAGGATAAAAGATACTAATTGATGAGGTGATTTTCTAAATGTTACACGCAACTAAAGCCGGTAAAAACATTCGACTCAGCTACGCGAAAATCAAAGAGCCTTTGGAGATGCCTAATCTTATTGAAATCCAGAAGGATTCATACAGATGGTTTCTGGAGGAAGGCTTGAAGGAGGTCTTTTACGACATATCCCCTATCAAGGATCATGCCGAAAAGCTCTCGCTTGAGTTCTACGATTATCATATTGATTATAATCCGAAGTACTCCGTTGAGGAATGTAAGGAGCGCGATGTTAAGTATGCGGCTCCGCTGAAGGTAAGTGTAAGACTTATTAACAATGAAACAGGTGAAATCAAGGAGCAGGAAATCTTTATGGGTGATTTTCCGCTGATGACAGAGCAGGGCACATTTATCATAAACGGTGCCGAGCGCGTTATCGTCAGCCAGCTTGTGCGTTCACCGGGTATATATTATGAGATGCAGCGCGATAAGAACGGTAAGCCGCTCTATAATGCGACGGTAATTCCGTACCGCGGTGCGTGGCTCGAATATGAAACGGATTCAAACGATGTTTTCTCGGTTCGTCTTGACAGAACGAGAAAGCTCCCGATGACTGTTCTTTTAAGAGCGATGGGACTTCAGTCAAACGGTGAGATTCTTGAAATGTTTGGCGATGATCCGAAGATCACAGCAACTCTTGAAAAGGATCCGTCAACCTCAAGAGACGAAGCGCTGCTTGAGATATACAAGAAGCTCCGTCCTGGTGAGCCGCTTAATGTAGAGAATGCAGAATCACTCATCACCAATATGCTTTTCGACCCGAAGCGTTATGACCTCGCCCGTGTCGGAAGATATAAATATAATAAGAAGCTTGAAATTAAGGCGCGTATCGCGGGACATAAGCTTGCGGAGGATGTAATCGACCCGAGAACAGGCGAAATTCTGGCGGAGTCGGGAGACGTTATCTCAAAGCAGAAGGCGGAGGAGATCGACCGCGCAGGCGTAAACGTAGTAGAGCTTATAATTGAGGAGCAGCCTGTAAGAGTATTTTCAAACGACATGGTTTATCTTAAGGAATATGTTGACTTTGATGTTGACGATCTTGAGGTACATGTTGACAAGGTAAGACGTAAGGTATTAGAGGATATACTCGAAAATGCCGGCGGCGATGAAGAGGAAGCAAAGCGCCAGATCGAGCTGAGAATTGCAGAGCTCAGCCCGAAGCACATCACGGTTGACGATATATTCGCTTCAATCAACTATGCGCTCAACCTTGCAAAGGGTACAGGCTCATGCGATGATATCGACCATCTCGGCAACCGTCGTGTAAGATGTGTCGGCGAGCTTCTCCAGAACCAGTTCAGAATCGGTCTTTCAAGAATGGAAAGAACGGTCCGTGAGAGAATGTCGACACAGGAGCTTGAGATCATAACTCCATCATCACTTATAAATATAAGACCTATAATTGCGACAATAAATGAATTCTTCGGTTCATCGCAGCTCTCACAGTTCATGGACCAGCCAAACCCGCTTGCGGAGCTTCGCCATAAGAGAAGAATTTCAGCCCTCGGACCGGGTGGTCTTTCAAGAGAGAGAGCCGGCTTTGAGGTTCGTGATATCCACTATTCTCATTACGGAAGAATGTGTCCTATAGAGACGCCGGAAGGTCCTAACATCGGCCTTATCACATCGCTTGCGACATTTGCAAAGATCAACCAGTACGGATTTATCGAGGCTCCGTACCGTAAGGTTGTTGACGGTAAGGTAACGGATATAATTGAGTATATGACAGCCGATGTAGAGGACGGCTACACGATCGCGCAGGCAAACGAGCCTATCGCGGAGGACGGCTCCTTCCTTTCAAAGAGAGTATCGGCGCGTCACCGTGAGGACATCCTTGAAACAGACCCGCTGCACATTGACTACATGGACGTATCACCAAGACAGCTCGTATCGGTTGTATCGGCATGTATCCCGTTCCTTGAGAACGATGACGCTAACCGTGCCCTCATGGGTTCAAACATGCAGTGTCAGTCGGTGCCGCTTCTTACAACAGACTCGCCTATCGTCGGCACAGGTATCGAGTATAAAGCGGCTAAGGACTCAGGCTCAGCCGTACTCGCAAAGGAAGACGGTGTGGTTGAAAAGGTTGACTCGGACAGAATCGTAATTCTCGGCGACAGCGGCAAGCGTCATGAGCATAAGCTCATTAAATTTACACGTTCAAACCAGAGTACATGTATAAATCAGCGCCCGATAGTTTCAGAGGGCGAAAGAGTGTCACGCGGTGATATTATAGTAGACGGACCGGCTATGGATAACGGTGAGCTTGCCCTCGGTAAGAACATCCTCATCGGTTTCATGACATGGGAGGGCTACAACTACGAGGACGCTGTCCTCATAAGCGAGGAGCTTGTTAAAAACGATGTATTCACATCAATTCACATGGAGGAATATGAGTGTGAGGCGCGTGATACAAAGCTCGGCGCGGAAGAGATAACAAGAGATATACCAAACGTATCGGAGGACGCATTGAAGGATCTCGATGAAAACGGTATCATAAGAATAGGCGCAGAGGTTCATGCGGGTGATATCCTCGTAGGTAAGGTTACACCTAAGGGTGAAACGGAGCTTACCGCAGAGGAAAGACTTCTCCGCGCGATCTTCGGCGAAAAGGCGCGTGAGGTTCGTGATACCTCGCTGCGTGTTCCGCACGGTGAAAGCGGTATCATAGTAGATGTAAAGAAGTTCTCGCGTGAGAACCAGGATGAGCTTTCGGCGGGTGTTAACCAATCGGTTGTATGCTACATTGCTCAGAAGAGAAAGATAAGCGTCGGCGACAAGATGGCGGGCCGCCACGGTAACAAGGGTGTCGTTTCACGAGTACTGCCGCAGGAGGATATGCCGTTTTTGGAGGACGGTACTCCGCTCCAGATCGTGCTTAACCCGCTCGGCGTTCCGTCACGAATGAATATAGGACAGGTGCTTGAAATGCACCTCGGCTACGCATACAGAAACCTCAGCCTTAAGACAAGAGAAGAGCTTGAAAAGATTTCAAGCGATACCTTCAGAAATGCAGTTCTCGAGGCTTATGACGCAAGAAGGCCGGGACGCTTTATAAAGATTGCAACTCCGGTATTTGACGGCGCTCAGGATGCGGACCTTAAAGAAGCGTTCAGAGAAGCAGGTCTTAACGAGACCTATAAGTCGGTTGTATACGACGGACGTACAGGCGAGAAGTTTGATAACCCGGTTACGGTCGGAGTCATGTACTATCTCAAGCTGCATCACCTTGTAGACGATAAGATCCATGCGCGTTCAACAGGTCCGTACTCGCTCGTAACACAGCAGCCGCTCGGCGGTAAGGCGCAGTTCGGCGGTCAGAGATTCGGTGAGATGGAGGTCTGGGCGCTTGAGGCTTACGGCGCGGCATATACCCTCCAGGAAATCCTGACGGTTAAGTCGGATGATATTGTGGGACGTGTAAAGACCTACGAGGCGATAGTTAAGGGTGAAAATATTCCTAAGTCAGGCGTACCTGAATCCTTCAAGGTTATGGTCAAGGAGCTTCAGTCGCTTGCACTTGATATCAGGATTCTCAACCATAATATGGAGGAGATCGACCTTGACGCGTCATTTGACGATGACGACAGCGAGCCTGTAAGCAGCGACATTGTTGAAACGATGGAGGAAGGCGACATACCGCAGGAAAGACTCGGCGAGGATGACCTTGACGATGCCAATATGGTGCTCGATGATGATTTTGATGATGATGATGACGGCTTAGAGCTTGATGATCAGTCAGATATTATAGACGAGAGCGACTTTTAATGTGGTTTGACAAAATAACATGGAGGTTTTCGAATGTTAGAGTTTAACAGTTTTGAAGCAATTAAAATAGGTCTTGCATCGCCGGAAACTATTCTGAAATGGTCACACGGTGAGGTAACAAAGCCTGAAACTATAAATTACCGTACTCTCCGCCCCGAAAAGGATGGTTTATTCTGCGAAAGAATATTCGGACCGACAAAGGACTGGGAATGTCATTGCGGTAAATACAAGAAGATAAGATATAAGGGTAAGATATGCGAGCGCTGCGGTGTTGAGGTTACAAAGGCAAAGGTGCGCCGTGAAAGAATGGGTCATATAGAGCTTGCAACTCCGGTATCGCACATTTGGTATTTCAAGGGTGTACCGTCGTCGATCGGTCTCATGCTTGACTTGTCCCCCAGACAGCTTGAAAAGGTTCTTTACTTTGCATCATACATTGTAACGGACGTAAACACTGATCTCGTAAATAACGACCTTATAGAGGGTCAGATACTTTCGGACAAGGAATATAACGAATATCTCGAAAAGTACGGCAGAGAAGCCTTTTCGGCAGGCATGGGAGCCGAATCCATAAAGCTTCTTCTTGAAAAGATTGATCTTGAGGAGCTTGCGGAGGAGCTTAAGGCAGAGCTTGAAGAAGCGCAGGGACAGAAAAAGGCGCGTATAATCAAGCGTCTTGAAATCGTAGAAGCGTTCAGAATTTCGGGCAACCGTCCCGAGTGGATGATATTGACGATCGTGCCGGTTATCCCGCCGGAGCTTCGTCCTATGGTACAGCTGGACGGCGGCCGCTTTGCTACAAGCGACCTTAACGATTTGTATAGAAGAGTTATAAACAGAAACAACAGACTTAAAAGACTTCTTGAGCTTGGCGCTCCGGACATCATTATCCGCAACGAGAAGCGTATGCTCCAGGAGGCGGTTGACGCGCTTATCAACAATGGCCGCCGCGGCAGACTTGTAACGGGTCCGGGTAACAGAGGACTCAAGTCGCTTTCGGATATGCTCAAGGGTAAGCAGGGACGTTTCCGTCAGAACCTTCTCGGTAAGCGAGTTGACTATTCGGGACGTTCGGTTATCGTAGTAGGTCCGGAAATGAAGATTTACCAGTGCGGACTTCCTAAGGAAATGGCTATTGAGCTGTTCAAGCCGTTCGTAATGAAGGAGCTTGTTTCCCGCGGTATCGCGCACAATATAAAGAGCGCAAAGCGTATGGTTGAGCGTACACGTCCTGAGGTATGGGATGTGCTTGAGGATGTAATTAAGGAGCATCCGGTTCTTCTCAACCGCGCGCCTACGCTTCACCGTCTCGGTATTCAGGCATTCGAGCCGCGTCTTGTTGAAGGCCGCGCTCTTAAGCTGCACCCATTGGTATGTACCGCTTATAACGCAGACTTCGACGGTGACCAGATGGCTATTCATGTGCCGCTTTCACCGGAGGCTCAGTCGGAGGCGCGTTTCCTCATGCTTTCAGCCAACAATCTTCTTAAGCCGCAGGACGGTCACCCGGTAACCGTTCCTACACAGGATATGATTCTCGGTTCATATTACCTGACAATCATCCGTGAGGATTACAAGAAGATTTATGATACGATCTCAGAAGATGATACAAAGGCAGCAGCATTTGAGGCGCTTTTAGCGGAAACAGACGAAGAGCCTGTAATTATAGACGCGGACAAGGAGCTTGTAACCTATCCGTCATGGAAGGAAGCTTATGAGTATATTCTCACACTTGAGAAGGTCAAGCTCAACGAAACAAAGGCGGACAAGGTCAATCCGGTAATCGTAAAGACTCCGCAGAAGGATGTAACCGTTTCGGTACAGAGCTTCCTTGGACTTGCGAAGAAGGTTACAACAAAGGTATTCACATCGGTTGAGGAAGCATTGCTTGCCAACACGAATAAATCGATCACATACCATGAGCTTATCAAGGTACAGGTAACAGGAGAGATAAACGGTCAGACTTTGACAAAGCTTGTTGATACAACAGCCGGTCGTCTTATCTTCAACGGTAACATTCCGCAGGACCTCGGTTTTGTAGACAGAACAGATCCTGAGACTGCTCTTGATTTTGAGATTGGATTTATTGTTAAGAAGAGCCAGCTCGGAGACATCATCGGAAGATGTATCGACGCGCACGGAACATCGATAACAGCGGATATGCTTGATAAGATCAAAGCGACAGGCTATAAATATTCAACACTTGCAGCTCTCACAGTTTCCGTGTCGGATATCAACGTTCCGGACAGCAAGCCGGAAATACTTGCGGCAGCCCAGAAGAGAGTCGATGCAATCACGGCTAAGTACCGTTTCGGTTTGCTCAATGATGAAGAGCGTTATCAGCAGGTAATCAAGATATGGGCAGAGGCTTCATCAGAGGTCACAGACGCCATGCTTGAGCACTTTGGTGAGTTCAACCCGATCTACATGATGGCTGACTCGGGAGCCCGTGGTTCAATCAACCAGATCAGACAGCTTGCGGCTATGCGAGGACTTATGGCGGATACTCAGGGACGTACAGTTGAGATTCCTATCAGAGCTAACTTCCGTGAGGGTCTTAACGTCCTGGAGTACTTCGTATCATCGCACGGCGCGCGTAAGGGACTTACCGATACCGCGCTGCGTACAGCCGACTCAGGTTATCTTACAAGACGTCTTGTTGACGTATCGCAGAACGTTATTGTTCGTGAGATCGACTGCGGTACCAATAAGTACACAGAGGTTGAGGACATCAGAGACGGTCAGGAGGTTATCGAGCCGTTGTACGACCGTATCGAAGGCCGTATCGCATGGGAGGATATTCCGAACCCGGCTACAGGCGAGCTTATTGTCAAGGCGGGCGATATGATTTCACCGCGTCAGGCTCAGAAGCTTGTAGATGTGGGCATTCAGAAGGTCAAGATACGTTCAGTTCTTACATGTAAGTCAAAGGTCGGTGTATGCGCTAAGTGCTACGGTAAGAACCTTGCGACAGGAACACTTGTTGATATCGGTGAAGCGGTTGGTATCATTGCGGCTCAGTCAATCGGTGAGCCGGGTACACAGCTTACAATGAGAACCTTCCACGCCGGCGGCGTTGCTTCGGGCAGCGATATTACACAGGGTCTTCCGCGTATCGAGGAGTTGTTTGAGGCGCGCAGACCTAAGGGTGTCGCAATCATCTCGGAGATCGCAGGTACGGTAAGAATCAATGATGCTAATCAGAGACGTGAGGTCATAATCACAAATGACGAGGACGGCGAGGCAAGGACTTATGCGATCCCGTACGGCGCGTCAATTAAGGTTCATAACGGTGACTACCTTGAAAAGGGCGGCGAGATCACAGCCGGTTCAGTCAACCCGAATGATATTCTTAAGATCAACGGTCCCGATGCGGTTCAGATGTATATTACCCGTGAGGTACAGAGAACATACCGCATGCAGGGTGTTGATATTAACGATAAGCACGTTGAGGTTATCACGCGTCAGATGCTACGCAAGGTAAGAATAGACGATGTCGGTGATACAGACCTCCTTATCGGCTCACTCACAGACGAGCTTGATTTTGAGGACGCAAACGAGGCAGCTAAGGCTAAGGGCGGAGTTGAGGCAAAGGCTTCACCTGTTCTTCTCGGTATCACAAAGGCATCGCTTGCAACAGACTCCTTCCTCTCGGCGGCTTCCTTCCAGGAGACCACAAAGGTTCTCACAGAGGCGGCAATCAGAGGCAAGATTGACCCGCTGGTTGGTCTTAAGGAAAATGTTATTATCGGTAAGCTTATCCCTGCGGGTACAGGTATGAGTATGTATAAGGATATTAACATAACCAAGAACGGCGAGGAAATCTTCAGCGAGGATATTGAATAAAGTTCAGAACAGTCTGCACAGCAAAAACTGCTGTGCAGATTTTTTAAATTTTTTTGGAAAAAATGCAACCATTTGGACTTTTGAATCGTGTTAATAACAGAAAGATATTTTTTGGAGGTATCAGAACATGAGAAAAACAAAGTTTAAAAAATGGTTTTTGGCAGCTTTCTGTATGCTGCTGACGGCTGTATTTACGATTGCTCCGGCATATGCGGCTGACGATGACGGAACGGAGGAGGAAACAACAAAGATAACGGTATCGCTGAGCCTGCCCGAGGGCTGCGATTATACCGATGACGGAATAACAGTGACGGTAAGTATAGGCAGCATGCCCTCTGCGGGGGGCGGTGGAATAAGGACTTATGGAGACGGACATATAGGCTATAACAGCATATATGAAGGTATACCCGCTGCTGTCTATCGAAATAGAATCAGAGCATCACAAAGTATGGAAATTACATTTAATGAAGGAGAAACAGAAAAGACTGCCGAATTTTATGTGGAGAATGATAGATTAAGCGGAGCTTTGAGGGCGCAGTATTTGATAAATGACGACAGATATATGGGCAGCAAAATTGTGAATATACGAAATAACAGCGCCGCGTTCAATATAGAATGTGTTGAAAAGATAACATTATCCGGCGCCGTCAATCTCGGAGATACCGATAAGGATGTATATTATACGGTTTATGCCGAAGAAAACAGGAGAATTGAAGATAATATAATAGTTTATGATTATGCTGATGTTTTCTACGGAACAATATCGGCAGGAACGGGCATTTCTGAATATTCTTTGAACATAAGACCTGATAAGGATTATACTGTGATCATATCCTTTGAGGAGCATGAAATTGTGCGTCAATACAAGGAAATCCGTTCGGACAGCCGAAATATGGCGCTGAATTTCGATTCATTTGAGAAATCGCCCGAAATAACCGGCACAATACTTCTGCCGGAGGGCTTTGAGGATAACGAGGTCAGCGGAGCCGTATTTTTTCAGTCGGCAGAGCCGCCGTACTTTGAGAGTGCGATATGTGACTTTGATTTTTCCGATAAAGCCGGAGAATGCAGCTTTACGTTATTAAACGATATGAATGCGGAAAGTATAGTCATTTGTTACGTACTCAATGACAATACAGAGGGCTTATATTACGGTGGAAATTATGTTGATGATACAAGCTGCGCAAAGGATATATCGCAAGCATCGGTGCTTGACGGCAGCGGCAAAAATATTGTGCTGAATATGATTGAGCATAGTTCGGCATATCCAATAGAAATAGGAGAACCGTATATTACCGCTGACAATAAGTATGCCGTCGATATATTCAACAGCATGGATACAATATACGGATTGAATATATATACAGCAGACTATGAGAACGGAGTGCTGACAGGTATAAAACAGCGCACAGCAGACGCAGATTCCCGCAAATGGCTCACTGTAGAGATTGAAAAAGCTTACAGCAGTCAATACTTGTTTGTATGGGACGGCATGCGGTCGGTTTCGCCTAAAACAGCGCTTTTTGAATAACAGACAACAGAGCGGCAAATTTGTGACTTGCCGCTCTGTTTCATATATCTTATTTGTTATTAGCAGATACCCTGCTGCATCATAGCCTCAGCAACCTTCATGAAGCCTGCGATGTTAGCGCCTGCAACGAGGTCGAGCTTGCCGCCCTTTGTAAGGTTGTATTCCTTAGCTGCCGCTGTAGCCGCGTTGTAGATCGATACCATGATACCGTGGAGCTTTTCGTCAACCTCTTCAAAGGTCCATGAAAGTCTCTGTGAGTTCTGGCTCATTTCGAGAGCTGATGTAGCAACGCCGCCTGCGTTTGAAGCCTTGCCTGGAACAAAGTATACGCCGTTCTGCTGGAGATACTCTGTAGCGTCCGGAGTTGTAGGCATGTTAGCGCCCTCTGCAACAACGAGTGTGCCGTTGGCAACGAGAGCCTTAGCGTCGTCGATAAGAAGCTCGTTCTGAGTAGCGCACGGAAGAGCAACGTCAACCTTAACGTGCTGCCAGAGACCTGCGCCCTCGAAGTACTGAGCCGACGGATGAGTATCAGCGTACTCCTTGATTCTGCCTCTCTTAACTTCTTTGATTTCCTGAACAGCCGGAAGATCAATGCCGTTCTCATCAATGATGTAGCCGTTTGAGTCTGACATTGTGATAACCTTAGCGCCGAGCTGCTGAGCCTTCTGGCAAGCGTAGATAGCAACGTTGCCCGCGCCTGAGATAGCGACTGTCTTACCCTTAAATGATGTACCAAGCTCCTTGAGCATTTCTGCCGCAAGGTAAACAAGACCGTAGCCTGTAGCCTCTGTACGAGCGAGTGAACCGCCCCATGTGAGACCCTTACCTGTGAGAACACCCTCATATACGTTCTTTAATCTCTTGTACTGACCGAACATGAAGCCAATCTCACGGCCGCCGGTGCCGATATCGCCTGCCGGTACGTCTGTATCAGCGCCGATGTGTCTTGAAAGCTCTGTCATGAAGCTCTGGCAGAAGCGCATAACCTCCATGTCTGACTTACCCTTCGGGTCAAAGTCCGAACCGCCCTTGCCGCCGCCGATCGGGAGGGTTGTAAGGCTGTTCTTGAAGATCTGCTCAAAGCCGAGGAACTTAATAACGCTGAGGTTTACTGTCGGGTGAAGTCTGAGACCGCCCTTGTAAGGTCCTATAGCGCTGTTGAACTGTACTCTGTAGCCGCGGTTAACCTGTACCTTGCCGTTGTCATCTACCCACGGAACTCTGAACATAACGATTCTTTCCGGCTCAACGAGTCTTTCGAGAAGTCCTGCCTGTTCAAATTCGGGATGAGCGTCAAGCGCGGGCTGGATTGTTTCGAGAACCTCTGTGGCAGCCTGGATAAATTCCGGCTCACCCGGGTGGTTCTTCTTTAATTCTTCTAATACTTTCTCACCATATTTCATTGGGAGAAACCTCCTTTAAATAAAAATATTGTTTCAGCCCTCCGTAAATGACGGGCTGTAGGGTTATTGTACAGCAGCAAATTTATATAATTGTTTGTTGCCTATTGCTATACTCCTATAACTTAGTTCAGAAGAACAAAGTTAGTTTTTGTGAACTAAGTTTTTGAGAGCTAACAGTATTATACCACGATGTGATTAAATATGCAAGAAAAAAATTGCCAAAAAGCCCTTTTTTTACGAAAAAATTTATTTTTATTCGCTTAAAATGAATAAAATTGAAAAAATTTGTAAAAGTTATATCAAAGTAACATTTTAAAGAATAAACAATTTAAGGTTTGGAAGCTGTCAATAATAAATCTTCTGCATTTCCTTAATTATTATCTTTGATGACGGCAGCACAGCTTTAAAGCATATGCCTAATAAACCGAGAAGCGAATTTCTCATGTCATCATAGGCTTTTTCCTGATTATCCGTATCGGAAAAAATATCTTTTCTGATGTCAATCTCCTTATTCAGCAGATCATATTCATTGATAAGAGCATTAACCGAGCTTTCAGGTATTGTAATACAGGCAATAGTACATCTGATACGTTTTTTGTTAATATTAATTATTTCGGAAGCGCAGATTTTTTGTTCTTCGGTGGTGACCGTATTTAAAAATCGGTTACATTTGTATTCATATTCTGATACAGCTTTTCTGAAATCGGCGTTAGTTTCAGTCAGAAAATCATACATGATTTTATAAATGCTGTCTATTATTTCTTCTTTGATTTTATTTGAAATTTCCATGATAATACCTACTAATCATTTAATATGGTATTCTAAATAGTATTTGAAAAAAGAATACTATTTAGAATATATCAATATTCTATCATATAGTATATAATAATGTCAAGCGGAGGAAATGAAAATGGAGCAATTTATACCTAAAAAACAAGAAAAAGAGGTTATATCAATAAGAATACATTGTGATATGCTTGCTGAAGTAGATAATTTAGCAGCAAAGATAAAAATAAGCAGAAATGAATTGATTAATCAGTGTATCGAATTTGCGATGCAGCATATAGACGAAACTATAAAACAATAGCAGATATATATTAAAACGGCATGGCGCGCTGATATAATCCCCTTAGAGTAGACACATGAAATAACAAAAATATTTCATGCCTA
>JBJEIW010000120.1:0-12013 GCA_051877435.1 Candidatus Ornithomonoglobus sp. | reverse complement strand
CGTCGATGGTACTTGATGGGCGACTGTCCGGGAGAGTAGAACGTTGCCGCATTAATATGGCTCCATGGTCAAGCGGTTAAGACACCGCCCTTTCACGGCGGTATCGCGGGTTCGATTCCCGCTGGAGTCACCATAATCGTATTAACGATTAACCATAATAAGCAGTATAAGCTGTTTATTATGGACCATTAGCTCAGTTGGTTAGAGCTCCCGGCTCATAACCGGACGGCCCTAGGTTCGAGTCCTAGATGGTCCACCAAAAGCCTTGAAGTTTTGTCTTATCTGAACTTCAAGGCTTTTTCTTTTGCCCTTACACGTTTTTTACACAAATTTTATATATTATTCAGCGCTGAGATAGCTCTTTTATATTTTTTAGATTAGGTGGGAGTAATGTAACAGTATCGGCAAATGCAAGCTATGCAGATCTGACACAGGAGCAGGTTGGGGAAACAAAGTAATAATATGCAGGGAGGTCAGATTATGAGCAAGAACTATATTGCACCTCAAATGAGAACTAATCTTTTTGATGAATGAATAATTGTTTGCATAAAAGCTCTGAATATACTTGCAAAATATCTGAATATGGTGTATAATTATTAATAATATATTTTATATTGTGATTGGCGGAAGGTATTATGAAAATTGCAATTATTACAAATGTAAGTAAGGACATTGGTCTTGTGACCGCAATGAACGCCGCAAGGCTTTTAAGCGGAAGAGCAGAGCTTTATATGAGTAAGGACTGTGTACTGCCTAAGGATTATGATATAAACTATGTTCCGTATGAATCGCTGTGGGCAGCGGCGGATGTGATGCTTGTAATCGGCGGTGACGGAACGCTGCTGAGAGTGGCGGCGAGATGCGCTAGGAATAAAATTCCGGCGCTGGGCATAAATCTCGGCAAGGTCGGCTTTTTGACAGAGGTTGAAATTTCCGAAATGGAATCCTCATTAAACAAGCTGCTGAACGGTGAATATATAACAGAAAAAAGAATGCTTCTCAAGATAAGCGTGAACGGCGAGAAGGTAGGCTATCATGCCTTAAATGATGTTGTTGTGTCAAAGCCGGAGGGAATGAAGCTCATAAGTCTTGACCTGTTTACTGACGGGGAGCTTGTAAACCATTATATAGGTGACGGACTGATAATCGCGACGCCTACGGGTTCGACCGGATATTCCATATCCGCGGGCGGACCTGTGGTCGACCCGGGAATGAGTTTATATATCGCGACGCCGATATGCGCGCATATGCTTTCTGTAAGAAGCGCGATCCTTTCGGCAGAGAAGGAAATAACCCTTCGTCTGGGCAGCGACTATGTGGATAACTCGGCGATAATAACAACCGACGGCGAGCGACAGCGGTTTATATCGGCAGATGATGAGGTAAGGATTACGAAATCGGATTATCAATTTGAATTGATCAGAATAGGGAAGAGCAGCTTTTATAACACACTTATCAGCAAGCTTTCCTGAGAGGTAAAGAAATGAAATATAAGAGACAGAATAAAATTATAAAAATAGTTAAAAACACCCCGGTACATACGCATGATGAGCTTATAGAAATGCTCAGAGCGGAGGGCTTTAACGTTACCCAGGCAACAGTGTCAAGGGACATAAAGGAGCTTGGGCTTATAAAGGTTCCTGCTCAGGACGGCAGCTCCGTATATTCGGTTCCGGAGCCTTCATCGGAGCCAAACATAACAAGGGTTGAAATGGTTGCGGATTCGGTAAAGCGTGTAACTGCGGCATATCATACGATTGTAATAAACACATATCCGGGTATGGCGTCAGCCGTAGCGGCGGCAATAGACAGCTCATTCCACAGCGCAATTCTCGGCTCGATTGCCGGAGACGATGCCGTGTTTATAATAACGGAGTCACCGGAAAGGGCCTCGGAGCTGGAGAAAAGGATTAAGAACACATTCAAGGCGGAGTGAATTATGTTAGAGCAGTTAACGATAAAAAACGTAGCGGTAATTGATAAGCTTGAGGTATCATTTAAAAGCGGCATCAGCGTCCTTACCGGCGAGACAGGCGCCGGAAAGTCTATCATAATAGATTCAATCAACATGATACTCGGCAGCCGCGCAAATAAGGAGCTTGTTCGCCGCGGAACCGATAAGGCGGAGGTGCAGGCGGTATTTTCAATGCCGGACAGCGTACGCGGTATTCTTGAGGAAAATGATATTGATACGGAGGATGACGGAGTAATAATCCGCAGAATAGTTACGAAAGAGGGGAAAAGCAGCGCAAGGGTAAACGGAGCGGCTGTAAATCTTAATCTGCTTCGTGAAATTGCCGGTATGCTTATAAATATTCACGGCCAGCACGATAATCAGGCGCTTCTGACACCGGAAAAGCATATTTCCTTTCTTGACGCGTATGCGCATACTGCGCAGCCGTTATGGGAATATAAAGAGAAGTATGACAGAATGCGCGCCATTGAGCGCCGTCTGAAGGCGTTGCAGACGGATGAGCAGGCAAAGATGCAGCGTATAGACCTCCTGTCATATCAGGTGAACGAAATAAGCTCGGCAAAGCTGGAGCCGGAGGAGGAAGATGAGCTTCTATCGCAGCGCAAGCTTCTGGAAAATGCGGAGCAGATCAACGAGTGCGCCGAGAGGGCATATGCTAATCTGTATGACTATCCCGATGGTCAGTCGGCTTATGATATGATAAGCGAAGCAGTTGACGCGATGTCGGAGATTTCGGAGATGAGCAATGAGCTGCGGGACGCATATGACGCTATTTCATCGGCTATGTACGCCATTGAGGATGCAGCGCATGAGGTGAAAAGCTTCAGCGAGGGTATTGAGTTTGACGCTCAGGCGCTTGACGAGGTTCAGGAAAGACTTGATCTGATAAATAAATTAAAGCGGAAATACGGCGGCACAGTTGCGGAGGTTATCAAATTCGGCGAAAGGGCGCAGGAAGCTCTGAATGATATTGTGACAAGTGGAGAGCAGACCGAAAGACTGAAGGAGGAGCTTAGCGCGATAAATAAGCAGCTTAAAGCGGCGGCAGCGGCTCTGACAAAGATGCGCACCGAAGCGGCGGAGGTGCTTGAAAAGGAGATAGAAAAGGCGCTGCACGAGCTGAATATGGAGAAGGCTGTGTTCTCGGTAAGTGTGAAGCCGCAGGCATACGCGGCAAACGGTGCGGACCTTGTGGAATTTATGATAGCGACAAATCCGGGCGAGGACTTAAAGCCGCTTGTAAAGATCGCGTCAGGCGGCGAGCTGTCAAGAGTAATGCTTGCAATAAAATCGATACTTGCAAAATCGGATGATGTTGATACTCTGATATTTGATGAAATTGATACCGGAGTTTCGGGCGGCGCGGCGCAGAAGATTGCCGACAAGCTGAAAACAATAGGGGAGAGCAAGCAGGTAATATGTATAACTCATCTGCCGCAGCTTGCATCGGCGGCGGATAACCATTTCCTTATTGTGAAGGACACCGACGGCGAGCTGGCGAGCACAACCCTTGAGGAGCTTGACCTTGAAGGCCGCGTAAAAGAGCTTGCGAGAATCGTGGGCGGCGGCACTGCCGGAGAGGACTATGCGCGTGAGATGCTAAGACACAAGTAAATCATAAGCGGGGCTGAATAGCTCCGCTTAAAAAATACTTAATTTTATGTTTTGTTATCAATATAATTTTCAATAATCAGTTCAATACTCTGCTTTTCTTTGTTGTTCAGCATTCGGTATAAACGCATATGCTCGTATTCTTTTTTACTCATATCAGTATTATAAACATGCTCGATTTTGTGGTCAATGTCGGTATAGCCGACAAGGTAATCTATAGAAGTATTAAAATAATCAGCTAACAACATGAGGGTGTGAATATCAGGCTCAATGTTATGGTTTTCATATTTATTGATAGACTGCTGGCTCACACCTATTGCCGCGCCGAGCCTTTGCTGACTGATGTTGCGGGAGGTTCTTAACAGTTTAAGATTTGCTAACATTAAAGTGACTCCTTTCATTTGTATACTTATATTGTAACAACTTTGAATTGTTTTATAAAACTCTAATAATTTGTTGTTGACAACAACTTAAAGTTGTGATAAAATGTGTTATATTAAACATTTCAATAATAAATAAGCAATGAAAGGGGCAAAGTGTAACTATGAATAATAAAAAACTATGTTCAACCTGTAAAGTAGGATGTGATACTTATCTGCTTGACAGCCGTGACCTGTTTTGCCCGTATCTGAATTGTCATGACGGTAAAAGCTGCTCGGAATACAAACCCTTGAAAGAAGAAAATAGGACTGAAAATGATAAGATTACATAATTAAGCTGTAAATACAACAGAAGCGGAACCGATTGGCTCCGCTTCTGCTTTAAAAGTAGGAAAAAAGATATATATAAACGAAGAATATGCAAATTAGCTTTTTAATCTACTGATTCGATAAGCGCATACTTACCGTCCTTACGCTCATAAACCACATTCATTTCATTTGTTTCGATATTCTTGAATACAAAGAAGCTGTGACCTAAGAGCTTCATCTGTAGAATTGCTTCCTCCGTTGACATTGGCTTAACTGCAAATCTCTTCTTTTTAACAATTTCGAACTCCCCTGCCGGCTCATTATCGTCAACGAAGGAAGCTCCTGAAATTAATCGATTATCCTCCGTTGCTGCCGGTTTGAGTTTCTTTGCCAGCCTTGTCTTGTTCTTTCTGATCTGGCGTTCGATAACGTCTACGATTCGATCTATAGCAGCGAGTATTTCCTTGTCCTCGACCTCAGCTCTGAAAATCATTCCCCCGGCATTTATCTGCGCTTCAATATAGTCGTTGTCCTTGATAGTTCCGAGAACTACTCTTGCAGATGCTTCTTCTCTGAAGAATTTGTCGAGCTTTGAGAGCTTCTTTTCGATATACTCGCGGATTTTGTCAGTTAAATCATATCTTCTTGCAATAATATTAAACTTCATACTAAGTCACCTCTCAAACTGTTTTTCTAATATATATATACCACAAAAAAACGTCTTTAAACACACAAAAAAATATTTTATAAATTTTTGTCAAAGTATTTACAAACGGCATAAACATGTGGTATAATAGTCGGTGAACAAATTTTTGTTTACATATAAGTAACTATTATGAGTATCCGTATCGGCGGATATGCTTACATAGAAAGGAAGTATTAACAATGGAGAAGAAAAACATAGATTGGAGCAATCTTGGTTTCGGCTATGTACAGACTGATAAGAGGTATGTTTCAACCTGGAAGGATGGTTCATGGGACGAGGGACAGCTTATTGACGATCCGATGATAACAATGAGCGAATGCGCGTGCGTATTACAGTATGCTCAGACGATTTTTGAGGGTATCAAGGCATATACCACGGTTGACGGCAAAATCGTTACCTTCAGACCGGACCTCAACGCGGAGCGTTTTGCAAACTCGGCAAAGAGAATGGAAATGCCGGTATTCCCTGCTGACCGCTTTGTGGACTCAATCAAGCAGGTTGTAAAGGCAAACGAGAGCTTTGTTCCGCCGTACGGAACAGGAGCTACATTATATATCAGACCGTATATGTTCGGAATCAATCCCGTAATCGGCGTTAAGCCGGCTACAGAGTTCCAGTACAGAGTGTTTACAACTCCGGTTGGACCTTACTTCAAGGGAGGCGCAAAGCCGATAACAATAAGAGTTTCGGATTTTGACCGCGCGGCGCCGCACGGCACAGGTCACATCAAGGCAGGACTTAACTATGCGATGAGCCTGCACGCGATCGTTGACGCTCACAACAAGGGCTTTGACGAGAATATGTATCTTGACCCGCAGACGCGCACAAAGGTTGAGGAAACAGGCGGAGCAAACTTCCTGTTTGTTACAAAGGACAATAAAATTGTAACACCGAAGTCGGATTCGATTCTCCCGTCAGTTACAAGACGCTCGCTTATGTATGTTGCGGAGCATTATCTCGGACTTGAGGTTGAGCAGAGAGAGGTTTATTTTGACGAGGTCAAGGACTTCGCAGAATGCGGTCTCTGCGGCACAGCGGCGGTTATTTCACCGGTCGGCAAGATCAATGACCACGGCAAGGAAATCTGCTTCCCAAGCGGCATGGAGGAAATGGGACCGACGATCACAAAGCTTCGTGAGACTCTCACAGGTATTCAGATGGGTACTATCGAGGCTCCCGAGGGCTGGATCGTTGAGATTGATTGATAAAGAAATATTGCGGGGCGGTCGAATGACCGCCTTGTTTTATAAAGAATAAATTTACATGAAACGGACATTAGCATATAGAATAACAGAGGCTTATGAAGGAGCGGACGTAAATAATGTACTGCGTCATGAGCTGCATATAAGCGGAGCGCTTATAAAGGAGCTGAAAAAGTATCCGGACGGTATTCTCCTTAACGGCGCACATGTGAGGACAATAGACTCTGTGCATACAGGTGATGAATTAACGGTGAATATCCATGACACGGATTCTGAAAATATAGAGCCGCATAATATACCGCTTGATGTTATGTACGAGGACGAGGATATTTTAATAATAAATAAGCAGCCGGGTGTACCTACCCACCCCTCAATGGGGCATTACGCCGATACGATTGCAAACGGCGTTATGTACCACTATAATAAAAACGGCGAGCATCATATGTTCCGGGCAGTGAACCGCCTTGACAGCGGAACCTCCGGGGTTATGTGCATTGCAAAGAACAGCTATGCGCATGCAAGGCTTGGAGAACAATTGCAGACGCATGAGCTGCGGCGGAGGTATCTTGCAATAGTTGAGGGTGAAACAGAGGACGAGGGCACAATAGACGCGCCCATTGCAAGGGCGGATTTTATAAAACGCGCGGTTGATCCTTCTGGACAGCGCGCCGTAACGCATTACAGGGCAATAAAGCGCTTTGGGGACTACACGCTTATTGAGCTGCAGCTTGAAACCGGACGCACACACCAGATAAGAGTCCATATGTCCTATATCGGTCACCCGCTCTTAGGCGACTGGCTGTACGGTACGGAGGATAAGGCGCTGTTCCCGCGTCAGGCACTGCATTCGTCATATCTGCGTCTGCTTCATCCGGTAACGGGAGTGGAAATGGAGTTTATCCCTCCGTTGGCTGAGGATATGGAAGATTTTGCGAGGACAAAAAGTTTATAAAATAAAATAAATATCTATTGCATAATCGAACAAAATATGATAAAATAATGACAGGCTTTAGAGTAAAGGCTCATTTTGTATGGGCAAATATATAAGAGGTGAAGGTTTGAAAAAATGCTCGCTGCATTTTTCTCAAACGGTTTTTGTGAAAGGAGTTAATGATTATAATTATGGCTTACAAAATTTTAAAAAAGGAAATGCTTAACCCGACAGTATTCCTTATGGAGGTCGAAGCACCGCTTATCGCGCGCAAGGCTGAACCGGGACAGTTCATCATTCTCAGAATAGATGAGTTCGGTGAGCGCGTACCGTTCACAATCGCGGGATATGACAGAGAAAACGGAACAGTAACGATTATTGTTCAGATAGTAGGAAAAACGACAAAGGATCTCGGAGCAATGGAGGCGGGCGAATATCTTTCGGATTTCGCAGGTCCTCTTGGACAGCCGACCCCGCTTGACGGCTCAAAGAAGTATGCCGTAATCGGCGGCGGTCTCGGAACGGCTATCGCTTATCCGCAGGCAAAGAAGCTCCATGAGCTCGGCGCTGATGTAACGGTAATCACAGGCTTCAGAAACAAGGACCTCGTGATCCTTGAGGACGAGCTTAAAGAAATCGCCGATAAGCTTATCGTTGCGACAGATGACGGTTCAAACGGCACTCAGGGCTTCGTTACGGATATGCTTGAAAAGGAAATACAGGCAGGCGAGAAGTTTGACGAGGTTATCGCGATAGGACCGCTTGTAATGATGAAGTTTGTATGTAAGCTTACAGAAAAATATAATATTCCGACTATGGTCAGCATGAATCCGGTCATGATTGACGGCACGGGCATGTGCGGCGGCTGCCGTATAATCGTCGGCGGCGAAACAAAGTTCGCGTGTGTTGACGGACCTGATTTTGACGGTCATAAGATAGACTGGGACAGCGCAATGAAGCGCGGCAGAATGTTTAAGGATTATGAGGCGCGCTCATGCGCTGAGGGTCACTGTCGTATAGGCAGAACGAACAGACCCGAGTGATCATACATAAGGAGGAATATATAAAATGGCAAAGCCGAATATGAGACTGGATAAAAATCCGATGCCTGAGCAGGCGCCGGACGTAAGAAATAAAAACTTTTTAGAGGTAACGACAGGATATACCGCTGAAATGGCGATTGACGAGGCGCAGAGATGTCTTAACTGTAAGAACAAGCCGTGTATGGAGGGGTGTCCGGTATCGGTTAAGATTCCGGAGTTCATCGCGAAGATGAAGGAAGGCGACTTTGAGGGCGCTTATCAGAAGATCAAGGAAACAAACGCGCTCCCGGCAGTATGCGGCAGAGTATGCCCGCAGGAGAAGCAGTGTGAGTCAAAGTGCGTTCGCGGGATAAAGGGTGAGCCGGTAGGTATCGGTCGTCTTGAAAGATTTGCCGCAGACTATCACATGGCTAATGTAGAGGATACATTTGAAATTCCGGAGCCGAACGGCAAAAAGGTTGCCGTAGTAGGCTCGGGTCCGTCAGGCCTTACCGTTGCGGGCGATCTTGCAAAGAGAGGCTACGCTGTAACTGTTTATGAGGCATTCCACACGGCGGGCGGCGTACTTATGTACGGTATTCCTGAGTTCAGACTGCCTAAGGATATTGTTCAGAAGGAAATTTCAAACCTCAAAAAGATGGGCGTTGACATAGAAACAAACGTAATCATCGGCAGAACCCTCACGGTTGACGAGCTTTTCAACGATATGGGATATGACGCGGTTTACATAGGCTCAGGCGCAGGTCTGCCGAGATTTATGGGTATCGAGGGCGAAAGCCTTAACGGTGTTTACTCTGCAAACGAGTTCCTCACAAGAATTAATCTTATGAAGGGCTATAAGTTCCCTGAGTATGACACTCCGGTATTTGTAGGTAAGAATGTAGCGGTTCTCGGCGGTGGCAACGTTGCAATGGACGCTGCAAGAAGCGCAAAGAGACTTGGCGCGGAAAATGTATATATCGTATACCGCCGCGGCAAGGAGGAGCTTCCGGCGCGTAAGGAAGAGGTTGAGCACGCTGAGCAGGAGGGCGTAGTATTCAAGCTTCTTCAGAACCCGACAAAGATTCTCGGCAGTGAGGACGGCTGGGTAACAGGTATGGAGGTAATCCATATGGAGCTCGGCGAGCCGGACGAGAGCGGCAGAAGAAGACCTGTTCCGGTTGAGGGAAGCGAGGAGGTTCTCGACATGGATACGGTGGTTGTTGCTATCGGTCAGACTCCGAACCCGCTTATCCGTCAGACAACAGAAGGACTTGAAACAAACAGAAAGGGCTGTATCATCGCTGACGAGGACGGCCTTACAACAAAGGCAAAGGTTTATGCCGGCGGCGATGTTGTAACAGGCGCAGCTACGGTTATCCTAGCAATGGGCGCGGGCAAGAAGGCTGCGGCGGCGATTGACGCGGAGCTTATGGGCTGATAGTTAATATACTGATATATATAGAAAAAATATGCTGTAAATTTTGTATATATATTGTTAAAAAAATCGCAGATTTAATATTGAACAACTAAAAAAAATGTGGTATAATAGGAGATAAGGATGAGTTTGGGGTGCCGTGAATATGGCTTTCGCGGTATTACCGGGAAAATTCATCAGGCAAATGTTATACAGGCCTTCCCGCCTGTGTAATCGTTGAAAGGAGAAAAATAACTATGAAGTATTCAGCAGAAGTTGAAAATATGTGTCCTTTAGCTAAGGGTACATATCACGGCCCGGCTCCGATTCCGCAGGAAGGAAAGTGGACTCAGGCAAAGGAAGTTAAGGACATTTCGGGTCTGACACACGGCATCGGATGGTGCGCTCCGCAGCAGGGAACCTGTAAGCTTACCCTTAATGTCAAGGAGGGCGTTATCCAGGAGGCTCTCGTTGAGACAGTCGGCTGCTCAGGCATGACGCATTCGGCGGCTATGGCGGCTGAAATTCTTGTCGGCAAGACGATTCTTGAAGCATTGAACACAGACCTTGTTTGTGACGCTATCAACACAGCAATGCGTGAATTGTTCCTCCAGATCGTTTACGGACGTACACAGACAGCATTCTCAGAGGATGGTCTCCCGATCGGCGCAGGTCTTGAGGACCTCGGCAAGGGTCTCCGTTCACAGGTTGGTACAACCTATGCAACTCTTAAGAAAGGTCCGCGTTACCTTGAGCTTGCAGAAGGCTATATCACAGAAATCGCTGTTGATAAGGATGACACAATTATCGGTTACAAGTTCGTTCACCTCGGCAAGATGATGGAGAACATCAAGAAGGGCATGGACGCTAATGAGGCTCTCGCGAAGGCTTCAGGTCAGTACGGCAGAGTTGATGACGCTGTTAAGCTTATCGACCCGAGATGTGAATAATCTAAGGAGGCAACGAAAATGGCATTGTTCGAAAGTTATGAAAGAAGAATAGACCAGATTAATGCAGAGCTTGCAAAGCACGGTATCGAGTCGATCGAGGCTGCTGAGGCGCTTTGTAAGAGCAAGGGTCTTGATGTATACAATATCGTTAAGGGAATCCAGCCGATCTGCTTTGAAAACGCTTGCTGGGCTTACACTGTAGGCGCTGCAATCGCTATCGCTGACGGCGTAACAACAGCTGCTGAGGCTGCTGAGAAGATTGGTGTAGGTCTCCAGTCATTCTGTATCCCGGGTTCGGTTGCTGATGACAGAAAGGTTGGTCTTGGTCACGGTAACCTCGGCGCTATGCTTTTGAGAGAAGAAACAAAGTGCTTCGCATTCCTTGCAGGCCACGAGTCATTCGCAGCTGCTGAGGGCGCTATCGGTCTTGCAAAGAGCGCAAACAAGGCTCGTAAGGAGCCGTTAAGAGTTATCCTTAACGGTCTGGGCAAGGATGCTGCAAAGATCATTTCAAGAATTAACGGCTTTACATATTGCCGTACACAGTTCGACTATTACACAGGCAAGGTTGAGGTTGTGGAGAGAATCGCTTACTCAGACGGTGAGAGAGCAAAGGTTAACTGCTACGGCGCGGATGATGTTCGTGAAGGTGTTGCAATCATGCACCTTGAGGGCGTTGACGTATCGATCACAGGTAACTCAACAAATCCGACAAGATTCCAGCACCCGGTTGCAGGTACATACAAGAAGGAATGTATCGAGCAGGGTAAGAAGTATTTCTCAGTTGCATCGGGCGGCGGCACAGGCCGTACACTTCACCCGGATAACATGGCAGCAGGTCCTGCTTCATACGGCATGACAGATACAATGGGTCGTATGCACAGTGACGCTCAGTTCGCAGGTTCATCATCAGTTCCGGCACACGTTGAAATGATGGGACTTATCGGCATGGGCAACAACCCGATGGTTGGCGCTACAGTTGCCGTTGCGGTTGCTGTTGAGGAAGCAATGAAGGGTTGATTTTGATAAAAATCGCATAAAACGGGCGTTTGGGACATCCCCAGATGCCCGTTATTTTTGTGAGTAGCGCACATGTAGCGCACATGTAGCACACAGCGGTAGCTGTCTATACCTACCTCTACGACCGAGCGAACAAAAACGGAGAATACCGGACCTCCGTAAAAACAATAGCAGGCGACATAAAGCTGTCGCCTGTTACAGTCAGAAGAGTCATTAAAGATTTGAAAAAAGCCGGGTTAATTGAAACTGGGCAGCGTTACCGTGAAAAAGGTGGCATAAGTACATTACTATCCAAGTTGAAATAGTATCAAATATTCTTGCATTTTGCAAAGCGGCCGATTTTTAGCAAATCAAAATTTTTTTTAAAAAAAATTTTAAAATTTTACAAAAACAGCCTGATTTTGTTGCACTTTTGTTGCACTTCGTATGTTATAATAATCTATATATTTTTTTATCTGAAGTTTATTCATAATGCTCTTCAAAGGGAAGT
>JBJEIW010000119.1:0-12095 GCA_051877435.1 Candidatus Ornithomonoglobus sp. | reverse complement strand
TATAAAGCCCCGTCAGGTGTTTTTCGGACGGGGCTTTGCGCTTTGTATGCTGATTAAATAAAAATACGGACACAAGCATGGAATCAACTGTAATTGTAATAAAAATGTAAACAAAAAATCTTGTAAAATAATCAAATAACTATTGAAATTGTATCAGAAATATGATAAAATATTAACATATAGAGTATGCAAATATTCAAAAAAGAACGGTCGAGGTTTTATTATAAACTTTTTTCAAAAAGGTCTTTACAAAAACAGCGTTATGTTGTATAATAAAAGAAAAACAAAACAAAACCAAAAAACCAAAAACAAAATAAAAATGGAAGAGGGTAAAAATCATGTACAAGTCTGATTATGAAATCAAAAAAGAAATGTGCGAAATCGGCAGAAGAATTTACAATGACGGTTTCGTAGCCGCTAATGACGGTAACTTTTCCGTAAAAATCGACGAGAATACCTTTTATGTTACACCGACAGGCGTTTCAAAGGGCTTTATGACACCTGAAATGATCTGCAAGGTTGACGGCAAGGGTAACCTCAAGGAGGCAAACGGTCAGTGGAGACCGTCGTCGGAGTTCAAGATGCACCTCAAGGTTTATCAGGAGAGACCGGATGTAAACGCGGTTGTTCATGCTCATCCGCCGATCGCGACCTCATTCGCTATCGCGGGCGTTTCGCTTGACAAGCTCATCATGCCGGAGGCTATTATCTTCCTCGGCGCTGTTCCGATCGCGCAGTACGGCACACCGTCAACAATGGAGATCCCCGAGTCGCTTACTCCGTATCTTCAGGATTATGACGCTATCCTTCTCGCTAACCACGGCGCTCTTACCTTCGGCTGCGACCTCAACACCGCGTTCTTCAGAATGGAGTCAACAGAGTTCTACGCTAAGCTCCTTATGTATTCAAGAATTATCGGCGGCGAAAAGGAGATTCCGTGCGGCGAGGTAAAGAAGCTTATCGACCTCAGAAAGCAGTTCGGCGTTCCGGGCAAGCACCCGTTAGAGAAGCTTTGTCCCGGATGCTTCGCGGGAGATGACACTTGCGCAATGTCGCCGACAGAGGCAAATGAAAAGTACGGCACAGAGTCAAGCGCTCATTATCACGGCTTCCAGCCGCTTCCCTCACAGGTATGCCCGGCTCCGAAGAAGGAGTGCGGATGCACAGATAAGGAAATCGAGAGCATTGTAGCCGAGGTTACAAAGAGAGTTCTTGAGCAGTATAATAAATAATCGAAACCAATCGGAAACGGAGCTGAAGCATTATGATGACTATTGATGATATGTTGTCACAGGTTGCGCAAATCGTCGGCACAGCTCCAAAGAGTCAGCCCGATACAAAACCGCAGCTGTCCGAGCCGATGCCTGTACATAATGAATTGAAAATTGCTCCCGAGGCTGTCTTGCATTCCGAGGCGGCTTCGGGAAATATCCTCAGTATGAAACCGGCTCTCGGTTTAAAAACGGCAAAGGAAATTATATACTGCATTGAACGCGGCGCGGAAATGATGGGCGTTAATGCGGTGATCGCTGTAGCAGACGGCGGCGGAAAGCTTATCGCTCTTGAGGCTATGGACGATTCCCTTATCGCAAGCGTAAGAGCGGCGCAGGACAAGGCGTATACCGCCGCGGCTCTTAAAATGCCCACGCACAAGGCTCTTGAAGAATCAAGGGGCGGCGCGCTTGACGGCTATACCAACGGCAGCGGAATATTAATGCTCGGCGGCGGTTATCCGCTCGAATTTAACGGGTATGTAATCGGCGGTATCGGTGTATCGGGAGGAACAAAGGATCAGGATATCGCGCTTGCAAAAACAGGCGTCATGTATTTTGAAAAGAGAACAGAATCCTTAAAATAATAAATTTATTAAAAGGGGGCAAAGCAACGTGATAGATGAACAGAAAGTAAGCCGCATAGTCAAGGAAGTTCTTTCAACAATGGATTTATCCGCCATCAGAAAGCCGGCGCGCAAGCAGCTTGGCGTATTTGACACAATGGAAGAAGCTCTTGAGGCTGTAAACAAGGCTTATGTTCAATTCAGAAAGTATAATAAGGCTCAGCGCGAGGCTATTATAAGCGAGATAAGAAAGCTCACGCATGCTGAGGCTGAAACAATGGCAAAGCTTGCCGTTGAAGATACAGGCATGGGCAACGTTTACCACAAGATTTTAAAGCATCATCTTGTGGCGGACAAGACGCTCGGCACGGAGGATCTCGATACAAGAGCCTTCTCCGGCGACGGCGGCCTTACGCTTGTGGAAATGGGACCGTACGGAATTATCGGCGCGATTACACCGTCAACAAATCCGAGCTGTACAGTTATCTGCAACAGTATCTGTATGCTTGCGGGCGGCAACGGCGTTGTATTCAATCCGCATCCGCACGCAAAGAGAATATCGGCGTATACCGTAGACATGGTAAACCGCGCGGTGCTTGCGGCGGGAGGTCCTGAAAATATAGTTGCGACGGTTGCAAATCCGACAATGGAAACCTCAAATATAATGGTAAACCATCCGTCGGTAAGAATGCTTGTCGCGACAGGCGGTCCGGGCGTTGTAAAGATGCTTCTTTCATCGGGAAAGAAAGCGATCGGCGCGGGCGCGGGAAATCCGCCGGTAATCGTTGATGAAACCGCCGACATTAAAAAAGCGGCAAAGGATATCATCGACGGCTGCACATTTGACAATAACCTTCCGTGTATCGCGGAAAAGGAGGTATTCGCCCTCAGCTCAATCGCTGACGAGCTTATACACTATATGCTTAAAAACGGCTGCTATCTGCTCAGTGACGCTCAGATTAAGCAGCTTGAGGACGTAGTTCTCGTAACAAAGAAGAACAAGGCAGGCAAGGAGGTCCGCACAATCAACAAGGACTGGGTCGGCAGAGACGCAAAGAAGATTCTTGCCCAGATCGGAGTTGAGGCTTCGGACGATATAAGATGTATCATCTGCGAAACGGACTTCAATCAGGCGTTCGTTCAGACAGAGCTTATGATGCCTATTCTTCCGATAGTCCGTGTAGAAACCTTTGACGAGGCGGTTGAAATGGCGGTCAAGGCTGAGCACGGCAACAGACATACGGCGCACCTCCACTCAAAGAATGTTGACCATATGACTCAGTACGCTAAGGCTATTGAGACTACAATCTTCGTAAAGAACGCTCCGAGTTATGCCGGTATAGGCTTCAATGCAGAGGGCTGGACAACCTTCACTATTGCGGGTCCTACAGGCGAGGGTATCACATCGCCGAGAAGCTTCACAAGACTCAGAAGATGTGTTCTTTCAGATGCTCTTTACATTATATAATCAAAAGGAGTGTTCAGAAATGGCTATAAATGAAAATGAAATTGCTGCATTGGTGCAGCAGGTATTAAGAGAAATGACAGGCGGCGCGCCCGCTCCGGCTCCGGCGCCGAAAAAGTGCTGCGGAAGCTGCGGCGGCTCGTCAAACGGTGTTCCAAAGACTGCACATGTTGCTGTTCTTACGGGACTGAAGCACTTTGACATCAAAGAATATCCTATTCCCGAGGTAGGCGACGACGACATCCTCGTTAAGGTTGAGGGCTGCGGCGTATGCGGTACGGACGCTCATGAATTTAAGGTTGACCCGTTCGGTCTTATCCCGGTCGCTCTCGGTCACGAGGGCACGGGCGAAATCGTAAAGATGGGCAAGAACGTCAAGGTTGACAGCGCGGGCAAGCCGGTAAAGGTAGGCGACAAGATCGTTACCTGTATGATATTCAAGGACAATCCCGATGTCACAATGTTCGACCTCAACAAGCAGAATATCGGCGGCGCTGATGTTTACGGACTTCTCCCCGATGATGACATTCATCTTAACGGCTGGTTCAGTGATTACATATTTATAAGAGGCGGTTCCTTCGGTTCAACCTTCTTCAATGTAAGCGATCTTGATCTTGATTCAAGAATACTCATCGAGCCGTGCGCGGTTCTTGTTCACGCGGTAGAGAGAGCAAAGCTCACAAACATTCTCAGATTCAATTCGAGAGTTGTTGTTCAGGGCTGCGGACCTATAGGTCTTATCTGTATCGCGGTACTCAGAACTATGGGTATTGAAACGATCGTTGCGGTTGACGGCAACCAGCAGAGACTTGACTTCGCAAAGCGCATGGGCGCGACGGAGACCGTTAATTTCATGAACCATAAGGGTATTGACGCGCTCACAGACGCTGTTAAGGACGCGTTCGGCGGCTATCTCGCTGACTTCGCGTTCCAGTGCACAGGCTCGCCTGTCGCTCACAGCAATATCTACCACTTCATCAGAAACGGCGGCGGACTTTGTGAGCTTGGCTTCTTCATCAACGGCGGCGACGCGACAATCAACCCGCATTTCGACTTGTGCTCAAAGGAAATCACTCTTGTCGGCTCATGGGTATACACATTAAGAGATTATGTAACGACCTTCGACTTCTTAAAGAGAGCTATAGGCATAGGACTTCCGATCAAGGAGCTTATTACTCATAAGTTCGCTCTTGAGGACATAAACGAGGCGCTTGAAACAAACCTTGCGCAGAAGGGTCTTAAGATCGCTATTGTAAATAAGTAACAGCAACCGAAAGGAGAAAGTTTGGAAAAAGATAAGCGGCGTATCTCACCTTCTTTCGTGACTCGGAGTATACACATACACCGTCGTCCCTCAAGAAGGCAATCTGCTTGCTTCTCTTTTCCCAAACGGCATTGGTGAAAGGAGTTCAGATAATAACCATGAATGACGCAATCGGAATAGTCGAAATGTTCGGCTTCGTAACTGCGATAACGGCTGCGGACGCGGCGGCAAAGGCTGCGGACGTAAAAATTATCGCGATTGATTCAAACAAGCCTGCAAATGCCGAGTCCGTAGAGGTTCCGCTTATCATGGCGATAAAAGTACAGGGTGAGGTTTCGGCAGTGAAGGCGGCTGTTGACGCGGCTGTGGAAGCTGCAAACACTGTTTCGGGAGTCATTTGCAGTCACGTTATTTCGGGTCCGACAGACGATGCTGTAAAGATGGCACAGAGAATATCAGTCGGCCGTGACATTGTCGGTCACATACCGATGAACGCATAAGGAGGGAAATTGCTATGCAGGCATTAGGATTACTTGAAACAAGAAGCCTTACCGGAGCAATAGACGCTACTGATGCGATGACAAAGGCGGCTGAGGTCAGTCTTGTCGGAACGGTGAAAATCGGTTCCGGACTTGTAAACGTAGTAGTAAAAGGTGAGGTAGCATCAGTAAGAGCGGCTATCGAGGCGGGCAGAATTGCAGCGGAACAGGTCGGCGAGGTATATGCGGCGCATGTAATACCGCAGCCGGATGATTCGATCGCAGGCATACTTCCGTCATTCTATTAATAAAGGAGGAATTAACGATGACAGCGGATTTCTCAATAGGTTTAGTAGAAGTCAGCGGACTTGGTGATGCGATCATCATGCTTGATGATATGTGCAAGGCGGCGGATGTTGAGTTTGTCGCAACCGAGAGAAGGCTCGGCGGCAGACTTGTTACAATAGTTGTAAAAGGCGAGGTTTCAGCGGTAAAGGCGGCTGTGGATGCGGGCGTGCAGCGGGCAAAGTCCTGCGGTACATATAAGGCGTCCAGAGTTATTCCCAGACCGCATATGGAGGTTCTTCCGTATCTTCATCTCGACGAGGAAAAAGATATTGAGCCGAAATCCGAATCAGCGGGAACCCATGTCGGTCCCGTTACGGAGGATAACGAAAAGCCGGCAGCGGCAAGACGCGGCAGACCGAGAAAGAAGACTGCAGAAGAAGCAAAATAATCCGAAAGGATAATTAAAACGAATTAAGGCGCGGCGCGCTTTAAGATAAAAAATATTAACTAAGTAAATTTAGGACATATGTCCGAAAAAAATAGGAGGAAAATAAAATGGCAGTAGAAGCATTAGGTATGGTTGAGACAAGAGGTCTCGTAGCAGCAATCGAAGCAGCAGACGCAATGGTTAAGGCAGCTAATGTAACACTTATCGGCACAGAGAGAATCGGTTCAGGTCTCGTAACTGTTATGGTAAGAGGTGATGTAGGCGCAGTTCAGGCGGCTACAGACGCAGGTTCAGCGGCAGGCTCAAGACTTGGTGAGCTCGTATCGGTTCACGTTATTCCGCGTCCGCACGGCGATGTTGAAAAGATTTTGCCGTCACTTGACTAATTATTAATAGATAGAGGTTTAAAACAATAGCATATGTACGTCCTTGGGCGTACATATGCGTATCTATTACATAGGAGGGATACGCGGTGGCAACACTGGAAGAGCTTATAACCAATGCGGTTGTGGCTACTTTGAAGAAGAAGGAAGAGGAGGACGTTGTAAAAATCGGCGTTTCCGCCCGTCACGTTCATCTCAGCCGTAAGGACTGCGACGCGCTTTTCGGCGTTGGCTACGAGCTTCACAGGAAAAAGGAGCTTATGGGCGGTCAGTTCGCGGCGGAGGAATGTGTAACAATCGTCAGCCCGAATCTTCGTTCAATCGAGAATGTCAGAGTATTAGGCCCGTTAAGAAAAGAGAGCCAGGTAGAGATTTCAAGAACAGATACCTTTAAGCTTAAAAACAGTCCTCCGGTTCGTCCGTCGGGACAGCTCAAGGGCTCGGCTCCTATGGCGCTTGTAGGTCCTAAGGGCAGCATTTATCTTAACGAGTGCTGTATTATAGCAAACAGACATATTCATTTACCGCCGTCACTTGCGGATAAGTACGGAGTAAAGGACAACGACCTTGTTGATGTTGAGGTTCAGACCGGCAAGCCGACACGTTTCTATGACGTTCAGGTAAGAGTACATGAAAGCTTTACGTCGGAAATGCACATCGACACCGATGACGCGAATGCCTGCGCGCTTAAAACAGGCGATATTATAAAGATACTTACAAAATAATTTTGTTAAATTTAAAAATTACTGTCTGCAATTTCCCGAATCGAGCGCAGAAATGACAGCATGGAACGGCATTTAAAAGGTTTTTGCAGGGTTATTCGGTGAATTGCAGAAAGGATTGATGGATATGATTTTAGGCAGAGTTTACGGAAGCGTAGTTTCTACTCACAAGCTTGGATCGCTTGTGGGAAGCAAATTTATGCTTGTTCAGTGCATAGAGAACAATAAGCTGGTAGACAAATATCTTGTCGCTGTTGACGGCGTGGGCGCCGGAATAGGCGAGGATGTTATAATAACACAGGGCTCGGGAGCGAGAATGGGTATGAGAGATCAGAATGCCCCTGTAGATGCGCTGATAGTTGGAATTTTGGATGATAAGCAGGTATGAGCCTGTTTTTAAATACATTACAGCATTGCGGTGAATGGAGTGGAAGCAGCTATGAATTTGGAGGAGCTTCAAAAAATCGTATATGAAGCCGGAATAGTCGGCGCGGGAGGCGCGGGCTTCCCGACACATAGAAAGTTTTCGGAGAATGTCGAACAGATCGTTGTAAACGCGGCGGAATGCGAGCCGCTTATGATGGTTGACCATCATATTCTTGAATGTCATCTCCGTGAATTGGTTGACACGTTAAATCTTTTGTGTGACGTAATGAATGCAAAGGAAGCGTTAATAGGTATCAAGGGCAAGAATATGCACCTTCTTGATGCCGGTATTGTCGCGTCGCTTTCGGGCACAAGAGTAAAAATCAAGGAAATCCCCGACATATATCCCGCCGGAGATGAGGTCGTGCTCACCTATGAAACAACGGGAAAAATTATTCCCGAGGGCGCGATTCCGGTAATGGTGGGCGTTATGGTCATAAATGTTGAAACGGTATTCAATATTTATAAGGCGGTAAACGAGGAGACACCGGTTATTGATAAGTATGTGACGATCGGCGGCGATGTTCCGCGCGATATCACCGTTAAGGCGCCGGTGGGCATGAAGATTTCAGAGCTTCTTGCGGCTGCTGGCTATCTTGATTTAAAGAATAAAGAGGTAATCAACGGCGGTCCTATGATGGGCAAGCTCGTTGATCTTGAAAACGACGTCGTAACAAAGACGACAAAGGGACTTCTTGTGTTCCCGAAAACACACGCTATTATACAGCGTATCAAGATGCCGGTAAATATCGCGATAAAGCGTTCATCAGCGGCCTGCTGCGGCTGTACGATGTGCTCGGATATTTGTCCGAGGTATCTTCTCGGATATAATCTCGAGGTACATAAGACGGTTCGCGCGGCGGGTCACGGTGAGGTAAAAGACACTGAAGCATTTTTGCAGAACGCGCTCTGCTGCGGCTGCGGCGTATGCTCGGTTATAGCCTGTCAGCAGGGAATACTTCCGTCAAAGGTTTCAATGGAAATCAAGGGCTTGCTCGGCAAGCACGGTCTGCGCCGTCAGAATAACATTCAGCCTGAGCATGTTCGCCCCGAACGCGCGTCAAGACTTGTATCGTCAAATAAGCTTATCGACCGTCTGGGAATCAGAAGATATGTAAAGAACAAGGTTGAGAAGGTCGATACCGTATTCAATCCGAATGCGGTATATATAGAATTAAGGCAGCATGTGGGCAAGCCCGCGTCGGCAACAGTAAAGCCGGGTGACAGGGTTACAAGAGGTCAGCTCGTAGCCGCGACAGACTACAAGGATCTCGGAACCTGTATGCACGCAAGCATCGACGGTACTGTACAGGCAGTTACAGACAGATTTGTAATAATCGGAAAGTAAGGGTGAACACGAATGAACGCAATAGGACTGGTTGAATGTAAAAACGTATCAAAGGGTATCGTGGTAACGGATGAAATGCTCAAGAGCGCGGGTATAACGCTCCTTTCATCGGGCGCCGTATGTCCGGGCAAATATGTGACAATAGTAGGCGGCGAGCTTTCGGCAATTCACGCGTCGGTTGACCGCGCAAAGGTTATTGCAGAGGACGGAATTATTGATACGTTTGTAATAGGTAATCTCGGAAAGAACGTGCTTGAAGCTGTAAGCGGAGTAGTCGAGGTTTCAAGAAGAAGAGCCTTGGGCATAATCGAAACCTTCACGGCGGCAAGTGCGATAGAAGCGGCGGACGCGGCGGTTAAGTCGGGCTACATAGAGCTTATCGAGGTGAGAATCGCGCGCGGTATGGGCGGCAAGTGCTTTGTAACGCTCACAGGCGACGTCAGCGATGTAAGAGCCGCGGTTGACGCGGGCGCGGCATTGGCAGCTGAGGGCGGTGTGCTTATTAACACCGAGGTAATAGCAAATCCGCACGAGGAGCTGTGGGATTCGATACTGTAAATTATGAAATTATAGAAATGCGCTGTTAAAGCTTTTGAGCCGAACAGCGCATTTTTTTATATTGTGTTAATTTCCGAAATTGCGTACAGAGGAAGATTAACAAGCCAATCTTCTTTTTTATAATCCGCCATAGAAGCGCGGATACAGCAATCAGGATTGTATTTTCCGTTATAGGTTTTAAGACTTTTTGCCATCAGATTGGTTTCCGCCTTTACTTCCACAGGAATTACCGCTTCACCGTTATCAATAAGGAAATCAATCTCACAGGAATTACGCTCATTGGTATAGTAATAAACGGAAAGCTCAGGGATCGCTGCAAGCTGCTGTAAAACGTACTGTTCCGTAAGCGCTCCCTTAAATTCAGTAAATAAATCATTGCCGTCAAGCAATGTACTCTGCCTTAAGCCCGTCATACATCCGAGCAGACCCACGTCAAGAAGAAACAGCTTAAAAGCCTTTAAATCCTCATACGCTTTAAGCGGCAGGTTCGGCTTTGTAATTCTGCTGACCTTATGAACAAGACCGCAGTCGGAAAGCCACATTATAGCGGCTTCATATTCCTTCGCTCTTGCTCCTTCGCGTACAAGTCCGTAAATAAATTTTTTGTTTTCCTTTGCAAGCTGTGACGGAATACTGTTCCAGAGCATTCGTATTCTCGGAACTATTTCGTTGGGAGCGTGCTTTGAAAAATCCTGCTCATACGCGTCAAGGATACGTCTTTGGATATTCCGCACTTCATTAAAATCTCTTTCCTCCGCAAATTCAAGAACCGCCTCGGGCATACCTCCCACAAAATAATAATATTTTAACGCGTCAATGTAGGTCTGTCTGAAACTTGTTATCATATCAAAATTCCGTTCATCAAGCAGTGATGCAAACCGCTCATTGCCGGCCGCCATCAGAAATTCTTTGAATGATAACGGATAAAGCCTGAGAAATTCTACTTTACCCACGGGAAAGGATGTTCCCTCATGCAGCGCGATACCTAATAAAGACCCCGCACATATTATGTTATACTGCGGAGCATTCTCATAAAAATATTTCAGACTTGAAAGCGCCTTGGGAACCTCCTGAACCTCATCAAAGATAATCAGAGTGTTCTTAGGATCAATCTTTCTTCCCGCGTACAGCTCAAGACCGAGAATGATCCTGTCAATGTTCAAATCAACGGCAAACAGCTCAGACATCTGACGGTTTGAATCAAAGTTAATATAGACTGTATTGTCATACGCTTCTTTTCCGAACTCCTTCATGAGCCATGTTTTTCCCACCTGACGCGCGCCCTCAATAATCAGCGGCTTGCGGTTTCTCTTGTTTTTCCATTTGTATAATTCCAAAATAGCGTAACGGTACATGATTAATCACCCCTTTAATCATATTATAGCACTTCACAACAAAAAATGCAACGAATTTTTGTTATATACAACATTTTTTACTGCGAATTTTTGCTTATTCGCTTGACATACCGATAATTATTCCTATAGCTCTGTTTTTAAGCGGATGGGGCAGCTGACGGAAACGGGCGATTAGTTCGGCTTCATCATCAGAAAGCGTATCATTTATAAAATATGTTATGTTAGTTCTGTCTAACAAGTAATCGGCAGAAACGTTGAAAATGTCACACATTTTTAAAAGCACATCTACACTTGGAAAGGATTTGCCTTTTTCATAGGCGCTTATGGTTTCCTGAGAAATACCAAGCTTCATTGAAAGAGCAAGCTGGCTCATTTTTCGTTCGGTTCTTATTTTATGAAGATTTTTCATTATTAAAGCTCCTTAACATATTCTATAAATAATTATAGATAATATACTTGTATTTTTCAGAAAAATAAGTTATAATATAACAAATATAATTTGTATAAAGGTGAAAACATGAAATTATTAATATTAGGTTCAAGAAGTATAACAGACATGGATTTAAGCATCTATATTCCGCAAGGCGTAGACTTAATTATTTCCGGAGGAGCAAAGGGCGTGGATGCGCTTGCAGAAAGATATGCAGAAAAGCATAGAATAAATAAGCTGATCATATATCCGAAATATGAAAAATATGGCAAAGCCGCACCGATAAAAAGAAATAAAGAAATGATTGATCTTGCAGACCATATACTGGCATTTTGGGATGGCACGTCGAAAGGTACAAAAAGTTCAATTGACTATGCTATAAAAAAAGGAAAGAAAATAGACGTTATAAATAATTTTATTTAACATTGCCCATAATATTAGCAGCTTATATAATGGAGGTATCTCATGGCGACAAAATTAAAAGAAAATAAACCGGAGCAGGAAAAGGGCGATGTTAAGCCGCAGAACAAGCATTATAACATAAAAAAGCAGGCATTGGGTCCTAACGGAAAGAGGTAAATTTTATGGCAAAACAGGGAATGAGGCGCGAACGCTACGGTGATATTCACGGAGTAAGAAAGCCTAACGGCAAAAGTGATAAAAACGAGATGGAGCCGGTTCCGGAAATTCAGGGAAAGGCAAAGACAACAAAGGAAAAGGCTTCTCCAATACGGTGAAATATAAATAAAATTATTGTTTAGCGGCTAATTCTTGCCCACCTTTTTTAGAATTGCCGTAGGCAATTATCAAAAAGGGGGGAAGGAGAAAATCGCTGTGCGATTTTCGGGAGGGGGGTTCAGTTGCCGCAAATTTGCATATTTACCGTAATTTACGGCATTTAACCCCCCTTTCCGTCGCTGCGCTCCTCCCTTCCCATGCTACGGCGTTTGTTGCTTTGCAACACGCCTACAACGCTAAAGCGTTGTTCACCTTTTTGATACCGCCTTTGGCGGTCTAAAAAAGGGGGACAAGAGATTGTGAACCCGGTCCCGTCAAGTAGACACTTTAAATAATAAAAATTTTTGGATACCG
>JBJEIW010000118.1:0-2748 GCA_051877435.1 Candidatus Ornithomonoglobus sp. | reverse complement strand
GGTATCCAAAAATTTTTATTATTTAAAGTGTCTACTTGACGGGACCGGGTTCAAAAAACTGCACATATTGTAATTGCATTTCATTTGTGGTAAAATTATAATGAACTGCAAATAATAGGGGGTTATTAAAACATGGGAAAAGATTTAAAGGTGTTGGCAAAAGCTAAAGAGCTTGCAGCGTTAATCTTTGAAATAACTGATAAATCCCCTAAAAAATTTCGATTTACTATTGTTTCGAGAATGCAGAACTTATCATTGGAAATAATAAGCGGATTATATATGGCAAATGATACGTTTATTGATATGACCATAATAAGTGATATGAGTAAAACGATAGATTATACAAAAAACATTAAAAATTTTGCTGGCGAGGAGGAACGAATATATTATAAGAATAAAATATTTGAGTTAAAAATGGTAAGGGCTTTAAAAATGGAGGAAAAAATTGAAAAAAGGCTTAATCACAGCTACAGCGCTTTTACCAAGCTGAAGGAATTAGACTGGCTTATTACTCTATCTGCTCAAATGCAATGTATAACATCAAAGCAGCAAGAACGGATTGCGTCCGTACTGTATGATGTAAGACGGCTTACAGCAGGCTTTATAAAAAGTGATAAGCGCAGGTTTAATTATAAGGGATAGGGTTGCAGGCTCCGCTCCCCGGACGCGAACAACAATAATAGTAACAATGTCCGTTATGTCAACTCCGGCGGCAATGTTAACAACAACAATGCATACAACAATAATGTTGGTGTTCGTCCCGCTCTCTTTTTAGGCGAGATAATATATTCAGGTGAATATGTTCGGTGCAAAGAGAGGAAAGGAATCCTGTTCCTGTCTTTTTCGGAAAGCTCATTTGTTTTCTGAAAAGGATAAACATATAATGTCGGAAAATATGTTATATCGGTAGATAAAACGAAAATATAATATATAATCAAATTATCATATATAAGCAAACGGCAGGTGTAATTCAATAAAAACAATCAGAAACAAGTATAAAGAAATATGTAGTTTCAAAAATCTTCTCACCGCGTATGAAAAAGCACGGAGAGGAAAGAGCTCCAAAAATGAGGTCATGGAGTTTGAAAACGAACTGATGTACAATATAATGAAGCTGAAAATAGAGCTTGAAGAAAAAATATATTCCGTGGGGGGATATAAATCATTTAAGGTGTATGAACCTAAAGAACGAGAGATAATGGCTCTTTCATTCAGGGACAGAATTGTACAGCACAGTTTATGTGACAATGTGCTTGAACCGTTTTTGGACGCACGACTTGATTATGACAATGCAGCGTGCAGAAAAGGTAAAGGAACGCACTTTGCATTGGACAGATTAAAATATTTTCTTCAAAAAGGATATAATAAATGGGGGAGCGATTATTATATTCTTAAATGTGATATAAGAAAGTATTTTTATAATATTAATCATGATATACTAAAGAAAAATCTTTATCGTTTTATAGGTGACGAGGATTTAATCCGGCTGTTGGATGTGATTATAGACAGTACAGACGGAAATGTGGGATTACCTATAGGAAATATGACAAGCCAATGGTTTGCGATTTTTTACTTGGATAAAATGGACAGATTCATAAGAAATGAGCTGCGGATAAAGCTATATTCTCGTTATATGGATGATTTTATACTCATACATAATAATAAAGATTATTTGAAGGAATGTCTTGACAGAATCAGAGCATTTCTTGATGATGAGCTTGCTCTTGAGCTGAATGAAAAAACTCAGATTTTTCCGGTAAAAAACGGAGTTGACTACCTTGGCTTTCATACATATATTACGGAAACTGGGAAGGTGATAAGAAAAATACGACGTAAGTCAAAAGCCGCAATGAAGCGGAAAATCAAAAAATTTAATATTGAATATTCTGCAAACAATATGGAGTATGAGAGGATACATCAAAGTATTGCTTCATGGATCGGTCATGCAAAACACGGAGATACCTTTTATTTGAGAAAAAACATAATTAAAAAATTAAATTTGCAAAGGAGTAATGACAATGAAGAAAAAACTGATCAGTCTGCTGGTAACAGCAGCGATGATTATGACATTTCTGCCGGTGACGGTTTCGGCGGCGGAAAGCATTAATATCGGTGAATATGTGCAGATGGGTACATATTACGGCGCGCCGATACTGTGGCGGTGCGTGGATATTGACGAGAACGGACCGCTTATGCTGAGTGATAAAATAATCTGCATAAAGCCGTTTGACGCTGCGGGGGACAACACAAGCGGCTCGCACGGACGGGGGTATAATGACGGTCATTACCGTAAGCGATGGGGTTCAAACTATTGGGCGGACAGCAATATGCGCTGCTGGCTCAATTCTGACGCGTCTGCCGGTAATGTAAACTGGACGTGCGGAAATGCGCCGACAGAGGATAAGGTATACGGTTATAACGATTATGCGGACGAGGCGGGATTTCTTACTAATTTTACGCTTGGAGAGCGTAATGCGATTAAGCCGGTAACGCAGAAATCACTCCTTGACGGATATGAATATGATTCAAATAACAAAGACAGTAATTATCATATATGTGATTTTCATATAAATAATGTATTGCAGAATTACGATACCGCTTATTCGGAGCAGGTAACGGATTCTGTTTTTTTGTTGGACGTAAAGCAGGTAAATGCGGTATATAACAACAGTAATGTTTTGGGCGATAAATATTATATAGGAGAACCGACGGAGCAATGTGTGTCCAACAGCGAATATGTCAGTTCAA
>JBJEIW010000117.1:0-12123 GCA_051877435.1 Candidatus Ornithomonoglobus sp. | reverse complement strand
TGCGGGAATCGAACCCGCGTTGTCGGCGTGAGAGGCCGAAGTCTTAACCGCTTGACCAAGGAGCCATATCAACAACGGAATTAGTATAGCATAAATATGTTTTTTTGTCAATACATTTTCAGAAAAAAGTAAAATTTTTTTGGATTTTTTTTGGAAATGGCGGAAATTTACTTGCAAAAGGCGGATATATGTGTTATACTGTAGGAGTATTGGTATATATTAATTATAAAGGAGTTGTTATGACATGTCAGGTCATTCAAAATGGAGTACAATAAAAAGAAAGAAGGGCGCAAACGACGCTGCGCGCGCGAAGGTATTTACAAAGATAGCGCGTGAAATTGTTGTTGCGGTTAAGGCCGGAGGTCCGGACCCGGATAACAATGCAAGTCTTAAGAATATAATCGCAAAGGCACATTCGGCAAATATGCCTAATGATAACATCAACAGAACAATCAAAAAGGCAGCCGCATCAGGCGAAGGGGATAACTATGAGGCAATCACGTATGAAGGCTACGGTCCGGGCGGTGTTGCAATCATAGTTGAAACTCTTACGGATAACAGAAACAGAACTGCTGCCGATGTCCGAGCAGCATTTTCAAAGTACGGCGGCAACATGGGTACAACAGGCTGCGTAAGCTTTATGTTCGACCACAAGGGAATTATCATCATTGAGGATGAGGACGGCGAGATTGATGAGGACGAGATAACAATGGACGCTCTTGAGGCAGGCGCAGAGGACATTACCGTAGAGGACGGAATTATCGAGATTGAAACAGATCCTATGGAGGTTGACGCGGTGCGCGAGGCGCTTGAGGGCAAGTATACGATTTCATCAGCCGAGGCTGCGCAGGTTGCCCAGACGCTCACAACTCTCACCGATGAAAAACAGATTTCAAACATGAGAAAAATGCTTGACACATTCGAGGACAACGATGATGTACAGAATGTATATCATTCATGGGACGAGCCGGACGAAGAATAATACTGACAGGGAGCGCGTTACGCGCTTCTTTTTTATTACAGTTTATCTATTCCGCCAAAATAAAGAGGACTGCGCGGCGCTCATAGACAATGGCTGCATTAAATCACATAATACCGCGCAGTAATAGACCTTATAGCTAAATTGTAACGCTTTTTGTAAAGTGTGTGTAAAGTTTGGAAAAATATCTTGATAAAATCCCCGGTATAATGTATAATAAACTAAAGAGTTATGCAAAGTAAAGGAACTTGCACCAAAAGTGAAAAGAAAGGAAAAACATATGCAGACAGTATATTGTGTAGAGGACGATGAGGGCATCAGAGAGCTGATTGCGTATGCCGTAAAAACGGCGGGGATTGAAGTGAAGGAGTTCGCCGACGGGCTTGAATTTGAAAAGGCGCTGAAAGGAGGAGTTCCCTCGCTGGTGCTTTTGGATATAATGCTGCCGGATAAGGACGGTATAGAGATCCTTACCGATTTAAGAAATAATCCGGCTACAAAGCGTCTCCCTGTTATACTGCTTACCGCCAAAAACGGTGAGATGGACAAGGTCAAGGGGCTGAATCTGGGAGCGGATGACTATATCACAAAGCCGTTTTCGGTTCTGGAGCTTATATCGCGGATAAAGGCAGTTCTGCGCAGGGCGGAATACGGAGCGGAGCCTGAAAAGGATTTCCACGGTATTGTGGTTGATCTGCCGAGCCGTAGGGTAACCGTGGACGGCGAGGAAATCCAGCTGACCTATAAGGAATTTGAGCTGCTTAACTGTCTTACGGAAAGTCAGGGACGGGTAATAAACCGCGAATATCTGCTGAGGAAAATCTGGGGCTTTGACTTTGAGGGAGAGACAAGGACGCTTGACGTACATATAGGCAGCCTCAGGCATAAGCTCGGCGATAAGAGCAAATATATAGAAACAGTCCGCAACGTCGGATATAAGTTTGTATAACGGAAAGTGAGCGGCGGTATGAAAATCAAATCAATAAAAAGCACCATCTTCAGCAAGATGGTGCTTACTGTATGTGTAGCGGTCGTTGCCGCGGTTGCGGCAATGCTGTTTATAGTATGTATTATATACAGCTCAAACACAAAAAATGAAATTATGATCTCAACGAGGAATATGGCGGAGTACATGGATACGCTTCCTTCAACGAGTGACAAGCTTTTGTTTCTCCACTCAATGTTTGACGATAACGAGGACGGAAGAAAGACCTTTATCGCGCCGGGCGGCGAGGTGCTCTATGATAATGACGCGGACGCGCTGAGTATGGAAAACCATCTTTCAAGACCCGAGGTAAAGCAGGCAAGAGAAACCGGAAGCGGCTATGCGACCAGAAGCTCCGAAACTGTGGGAAAGCGTGTTTTTTACTTTGCGGTAAGGCTTAATGACGGCTCGGTGCTTCGCTCGGAAAAGCCGCTTATTGCAATATACGATATGCTTCTTGCAATGATCCCGGCGTCAATGCTGCTGCTTCTGATAATTATGGTAGTTACGGGCTTTGTGTCAAGCACAATAACCCGCAACATCATGCAGCCTATATACAAAATTGATATAAACAATATTGATGAAAACGAAATATACCCGGAGCTGCTGCCGTATTTCCGCAGAATAAAGGCGGAGAATGAGGAGAAGGCAAAGACCGATATGATAAGACGCGAGTTTTCCGCGAATGTATCCCACGAGCTTAAAACACCGCTTACAAGTATTTCCGGCTATGCCCAGATGATAAATAACGGAATGGCAAGACCGGAGGATACGGCGATGTTCGGGCTGAAGATCGAGAAGGAGGCTGAGCGGCTGCTGCTTCTTATTGACGACATAATAAGGCTTTCAAATCTTGATGAAACGACAGGCGTATATGAGCCGGAGGAAATAAGGCTTGATGAGATCGCGCATGAAACGGTAAAGCATCTTGAGCCACAGCTTGAACGCAGAGATATTACGGTTGTACAAAGAGGCGGTGAGTGCGTCATATCCGGCAGTAAAACTCTCGTGAGTGAGATGGTGTATAACCTGATTGACAACGCCATCAAGTACAACAAGGAGGGAGGAAGCATTGAGATATATACCGTAGAAACGCCGCAGGGAACGGTGTTCTCGGTTCATGATACGGGAATAGGTATTGCGCAGGAGGATATAGACAGGATATTTGAGCGCTTCTACCGCGTGGATAAGAGTCATTCAAAGACAGTAGGCGGCACAGGTCTCGGTCTTTCGATCGTAAAGCACGTTGCAATGGTGCATAACGCCAAGATTGATGTGAGCAGCACACTGGGCGAGGGAACCACAATTTCGGTAACATTCAGGTCTGTCTGAGGCTGCGCTATACAGATAATGGCTGCATAGTAACCAAAACATACAAAAATTAAGTGAATTATTTATTAAAACTATAAAAAATTTAAAAAATTAATTGCAATTTTGTAAAGTATATGATATAATAGAACAGATTTTGAAAAAGCGTCTGTAGATTTATGTATATAGGAAAATTTAAAATGAAAGAATACAGCGCACTACCGAAGGAGGATTAAATCACATGGCAGTTAAGTGTGAAGAAGTAGAGAAGAATTTATCAAAGCTTACATTCGAGGTAAGCGCGGAGGAATTTGATAAGGCAATTGACAGGGCTTATAACAAGAACAAGTCAAAGTTCAACATTCCGGGCTTCAGAAAGGGCAAGGCTCCGAAGGCTGTTGTTTATAAGATGTACGGTAAGGCGGCTTTCTATGACGAGGCTCTTAACGATCTTCTTCCGGAAGCATACGAGGCGGCTCTTAAGGAGAGCGGCTTAGAAGTAGTTGCACGTCCGGAGTTTGATGTTGAGGAAATCAAGGAAGGCGAGCCGGTTGTATACACAGCTCTCGTAACAACAAAGCCGGAGGTTAAGCTTGGCGAATATAAGGGTATAAAGGTAGCAAAAATTGACTATACTGTATCCGATGAGGATGTTGAGAAGGATCTCGAGGCAGCGCGTCAGAAAAACGCAAGACTTGTAAGCGTTGATGACCGCGCGGTACAGAAGGGCGATATCGCTGTAATTGACTTTGAGGGCTTTGTTGACGGAGTAGCATTTGAAGGCGGCAAGGGCGAGGATTACGAGCTTGAAATCGGTTCAGACACATTCATTCCGGGCTTTGAGGATCAGCTTGTAGGCGCAAATGTTGACGACCTTGTAGATGTAAATGTAACATTCCCTGAGGAGTACCACGCAGAGGATCTTAAGGGCAAGGATGCTGTATTTAAGGTAAGGATAAATGATATTAAGGTACGTGAGATTCCGGAGCTTGATGATGATTTCGCAAGCGAGGTAAGCGAATTTGACACGCTTGAGGAGTACAAGGCTGACATAAGAAAGCAGCTGGAGGAAAAGGCAAAGGAAAAGGCTGAGGGCGAGACACAGAACGCTGTGGTTGAGAAGGCTGTTGAGAACGCTGAGTTTGAGGTTCCCGAGAAAATGATCGAGAACCAGATAAACAACATGATCAATGACTTTGCCCAGAGACTTTCATATCAGGGTATGAATCTTGATATGTACCTTAAGTATACAGGTTCAACACTTGATGAGATGAAGGCGCAGTATCGTGACGGCGCTGTTAAGCAGGTTAACGCAGGTCTTGTGCTTGAAGCAATCGCAAAGGCAGAGGGTATTGAGGTAAGCCCGGAGGAGCTTGAACTGAACCTTGTTGATATGGCTAAGAAGTACAACATGGAGCTTGACAAGCTTAAGGAGCTTATTTCCGATGCAGAGCTTGATGGTATCAGAAAGGAAATGGAATTTTCAAAGACCATCGAGATGCTTTCAAACAACGCGGTAGTAGAATAATATTCCGCTAAAGCGGGACTATGTAAGCATGTGCCGATGGAGACCCCATCGGCATATGTGCCATTTTAAGAAAATTTTTAGGAGGTAATGCTATATGGCAACAATGCCTTATGTAATCGAACAGAACAACAGAGGAGAAAGAAGCTATGATATCTATTCGCGTCTTCTGGAGGACAGAATAATCTTCCTCGGAGAGGATGTAAATGATACCACAGCATCCCTTATTGTCGCTCAGATGCTTTTTCTTGAGGCAAAGGACCCGGACAAGGATATCCAGCTTTATATAAACAGCCCCGGCGGCTCAATAACAGCCGGCATGGCAATATATGACACAATGAACTATATCCGCTGCGACGTTTCAACGATCTGTATTGGTATGGCGGCGTCAATGGGCGCATTCCTTCTTGCTGCAGGCGCAAAGGGGAAGCGTTATGCTCTGCCGAGCAGTGAAATAATGATTCATCAGCCGCTTATTTCTGGCGGCGGACTCAGCGGTCAGACTACGGATATCAAGATTTATTCGGATCATCTTGTAAAGACCAAGGAGAAGATGAACAGAATTCTTTCTGAGCGCACCGGAAAGACCTATGAACAGGTATGCAGCGATACTGAGCGTGATAACTTTATGACAGCTCAGGAGGCGAAGGAATACGGACTCGTTGACGAGGTAATTATTTCGGCAAACGAGAGAAAGTAATAGACCTTTGACAACACGATATATAACCGGAGAATATTGATTTATGGAAGAAAACAAAGACAACTACTGTTCCTTCTGCAACCGTCCGACAAGTGTTGTAGGTCCGTTGCTGAGAGGAAAGACTGCATCAATATGCGCATACTGCGTGGAGCAGTGCAAGGAGCTGCTTGGTGACTTTGAGCCGGAGCCGATAGATTTCAAGCTTGAAGGAGATCTGCCTACACCTCATGAAATCAAGGAGTTCCTTGATGATTATGTAATAGGGCAGGAGAAGGCAAAGAAAATTCTTTCGGTTGCCGTATATAACCATTATAAAAGGATTCTGCACGGCGACCCTGAGGACGATGTTGAGCTGCAGAAAAGCAACATCCTTATGATAGGTCCGACAGGCAGCGGTAAAACCTTTATAGTTCAGAACCTTGCAAAGATTCTGAACGTTCCGTTTGCGATAGCGGACGCAACCTCCTTAACAGAGGCAGGATATGTGGGTGAGGATGTTGAAAACATACTCTTAAAGCTTATTCAGGCAGCGGATTATGATATTGAGGCAGCTGAGCATGGTATCATATATATAGATGAGATTGATAAAATCGCAAGAAAATCAGAAAATGTATCAATTACCCGCGATGTAAGCGGTGAGGGCGTTCAGCAGGCGCTTCTGAAGGTGCTTGAGGGAACCGTTGCATCTGTTCCGCCGCAGGGCGGCAGAAAGCACCCGCATCAGGAGATGCTGCAGATTGACACCACAAATATCCTGTTTATATGCGGGGGCGCGTTTGACGGAATTGATAAGATAGTAAACGCAAGAACAGGCACAAAGGCGCTCGGCTTCGGCGCAAAAATAGAGAGTAAGAAGGAAGCGGACATATCGGAGCTTATAAAGATGATAACACCGCAGGACCTCTTGAAATTCGGTCTTATTCCGGAGTTTATCGGACGACTGCCGGTATTTGCCGCGCTTGACAAGCTTGACCGTGACGCGCTTATTACTATCCTTACCAAGCCGAAGAATGCTCTTATAAAGCAGTATAAGGCGCTTCTTGGGTTTGATGAGGTAGAGCTGGAATTTACCCCGGAGGCAATTGAGGCTATCGCGGATAAAGCGATAGAGCGTAACACAGGCGCGAGAGGTCTGCGCGCTATTATAGAGGAATCCATGACCGATATTATGTTTGACACACCGTCAGATGATACGATTGAGAAGGTTGTGGTCACGGAGGACTGTATTAAAAACGGCGCAAAGCCGGAAATACACCGTAAGAAAAAGAAAAAGCTGTCAGAGCAGTACGCATTTGATGATTTAGGACAGATTTCGGACGGTACTATATAGCTTGCATTAAGTACTCTGTATTTTAATCGTATTTAATGCAAAAAAGCATATATAAGATAAAGGCGTAAGCCCGAGAAAGGAAGATGATTGATGTTTGTTTCAGAGGATTTGTCGGTTAACGAAAAGAACCATCTCGTGATCGGCAGCAACGACACGGTAGAGCTTGCAAAGGAGTTCGGGACCCCGTTATATGTTCTTGACGAGGATCTCATGCGGAAGAACTGCCGTATTTATAAGGAGGCTATTGACAAGTATTATGACGGCAACGGTCTTGTGCTTTATGCAAATAAGGCGCTTTGCACCGTATATACCTTTAAAATAGCGCAGGAGGAAGGACTCGGCGGCGATGTGGTTTCCGGCGGCGAGCTTTACACCGCGATCAAGGCGGGCTTCCCGATGGATAAGCTTTATTTCCACGGCAACAACAAGACCGAGGAGGAGCTTGAAATGGCTGTTGCTAATGGTGTCGGTCACATCATAGTAGACAATATATATGAGCTTGAAAAGCTCAATGAGATTGCGAAGAAGCGCGGCGTTGTTCAGGACATCATGTTCAGAATAAAGCCGGGCATTGACGCTCATACCCATAACTATATCCGCACAGGTCAGATAGACTCAAAGTTCGGAGTAGCGCTTGAAAACGGCGAGGCATTTGAAATTTACGAGAAAGCGCATAAGATGTCAAACGTAAATCCTGACGGTCTGCACTGCCATATCGGTTCAAACATATTTGATGTTGACCCGTTCTGTGAGGCGGCGGAGGTGCTTATGAACTTTGCCGGAGATCTGAAGGACAGGCTCGGACTTGAGATAAAGAAGCTCAACCTCGGCGGCGGCTATGGTATCATGTACACCGAGAAGGACGACCCGGTACCGTATGACGAGTACATCAAGCATGTTTCTGAGACAGTAAAGGCAACGGCGGCAAAGAGAGGACTTAACATTCCGTTCATTCTCATGGAGCCGGGACGCTCAATCGTAGCGCCCGCCGGCATTACACTTTATACCGTAGGCGGAATCAAGGACATAAAGAACGTAAGAAAGTATGTTTCGGTTGACGGCGGTATGGGTGATAATCCGAGATACATTCTTTACGAGTCAGAGTATGCGGCGGTAGTTGCCAACAAAGCGGGCGATGCGGCAACGGATAAAGTAACCGTAGCCGGAAAGTGCTGTGAGAGCGGCGACATTCTCTTAAACGACACAATGCTCGCGCCGGTTGAGGTCGGCGACACGCTGGCGGTTCTCGCGACAGGCGCGTATAACTACTCAATGGCTTCAAACTACAACAGGATCCCGCGTCCTGCAATAGTTGCTGTATCAGACGGCAAGGCAAAGGTCGTTGTTAAGAGGGAAACCTATGAGGATTTAATAAAGAACGATGTATTTTAATTAATATAAGGCAGCCTGCTGTCCCCGGCTGATGGGGAGCGGGAGGCCTTTTTTCATTGTGTTTAGGGGCTTGACAAACATATATTAATATGATATACTTGTTAAGTAAATATTTTTTTAAGTCTTTTAAGGAAGGAAGTTTTATTATGAAGAAAGTTATTGGTTTCTTGCTGACGGGTGCTCTCGCACTTTCAATGGCAGGCTGCGGAAGCAGCGCACCGGCGGATACTGACACTGCCGATACAGCCTCAACAGGTTCAAAGTACATAATAGCAACTGACACGGCATTCCCGCCGTTTGAGTTCACTGATGCTTCAGGTAACTTTGTAGGTATCGATGTTGATATCATGGCTGCAATTGCTGAGGATCAGGGCTTTGATTATGAGCTGCAGTCACTTGGATTTGATGCTGCTCTTGCTGCTGTTCAGTCGGGACAGGCTGACGGTGTAATTGCGGGTATGTCGATTACAGAGGAGAGAAAGGAAAAATTTGATTTTTCGGACCCGTATTACAACGCAGAGGTTACAATTGCGGTTTCTGCAAATTCAGACATAGCATCATATGATGATCTTAAGGGCGCTAAGGTTGCTGTTAAGACAGGAACAAACGGCGCTGATTATGCTAAGTCAATCGCTGATGAGTATCAGCTTACAATCACAGAGTTCAAGGATTCGCCGACCATGTATCAGGATGTTATTGCGGGCAATACAGCCGCATGCTTCGAGGATTATCCGGTTATGGCTTACAACATTCAGCAGGGCGCTCAGCTCGTAATTCCTGAGGGCTGCACAGCCGCAGGCTCAGACTACGGCTTCGCTGTACAGAAGGGTCAGAATGCAGAGCTGCTTGAGAAGTTCCAGGCAGGTCTTGCCAATATCAAGAGCAACGGCAAGTATCAGGAAATTGTTGATAAGTATACAAAATAAATATTTATTAGCATACAATGAAATGGCTGCCCTTTTGCTGGGGCAGCCATTTTAAAAGACATACAAAGGAGACAAGAATATGATAAGCATTATTCAGTCATACTGGGGGCTGCTTCTTACATCTCTCGGTCAGACGCTGCTTCTCACGCTTCTTTCGCTTATATTTGCCTTCATTATAGGTCTTATATTCGGAATAATGAGCGTTACAAAGTTCAAAACACTGAAGGTTATTTCCATGGTTTATGTTGATGCTGTCCGTGGTGTGCCTCTTATTGTCCTTGCGTTCTTCACATATTTCGGTATTCCAAGCTTTATCCAGAGCATCGGTTTTTCGGATTTCAGACTGAGCGCATTAGCGGCAGGTACAATTGCGCTTTCTATGAACGCTGGAGCATATATGGCAGAGATTTTCAGAGCCGGTATCCAGTCGGTCGACAAGGGACAGATGGAGGCGGCGAGAAGCCTCGGTCTCGGCTACGGCAAGGCAATGCAGAAGGTAGTTCTTCCGCAGGCTATAAGGACGATGATCCCGTCAATTATCAACCAGTTCATTATATCATTAAAGGATACGTCTATTCTTTCCGTTATCGGATTTCCTGAGCTTACAAAAGCAGGTAACATTATCGTCGGCAACACATTCGACGCCCTCGGAGTATGGGGTATTGTCGCGATAATGTACATGATTGTAATTGTAACTCTTTCACATATTGCAAAGGCAATAGAAAGGAAGGTGAATGTCGGAAATGAACGCTGATACAAAAATTCTTGTAAGAAATTTAAAAAAGAACTTTGGCAAGCTTAAGGTCTTAAGAGATATTAACTGTGAAATAAAGCAGGGCGAGGTAGTTGTCCTGTTGGGACCGTCAGGCTCAGGAAAGTCGACCTTTCTGCGCTGCATTAACCGGCTTGAGGAAATCACATCGGGAGAGGCGTATGTTGACGGCGTGAACGTTGCCGACAAAAAGACAAATCTCAACGAAATCCGCCAGAAGGTAGGAATGGTGTTCCAGCATTTTAACCTGTTCCCGCATATGACAGTTCTCAATAATATAACGCTTGCGCCGGTTGAGCTTAAAAAGATGACAAAGGAAGAGGCGCAGAAAAAGGCAAAGGAGCTTCTTGAGCGTGTAGGACTTGCTGAAAAAGCGAACAATTATCCGCCGCAGCTCTCAGGTGGTCAGAAGCAGAGAGTGGCAATAGCGAGAGCGCTTGCCATGAACCCGGACATCATGCTCTTTGACGAGCCGACATCTGCGCTTGACCCGGAAATGGTAGGAGAGGTTCTTGCCGTTATGAAGGAGCTTGCCCGTGAGGGTATGACAATGGTATGCGTAACCCACGAAATAGGCTTTGCCCGTGAGGTCGCGTCACGCGTGATCTTTATGGATGGCGGCTATATTGTTGAGGAGGGTACGCCTGAGGAGATTTTCAACAACCCTAAGGAGCCGAGAACAATTGATTTCCTGAATAAAGTACTTTAGCTTTTGATAAGGAGCAGACAACTGCGCATATCCTGCCGTTATGGAGGGATATGCGTATTTTTTTGCTTTTTCTCTTTACAAGCCAATTAAAATATGATATTATTAAATAAAAGGCGGTGACTACCGATGGACAGCACAGAAGATAAGCTTCAGCATGAAAAGGATATGGAGTACATAAGGAATTTCAGATTGATGATGATTTCATGTCCGTGGTGTTCAGTGATATAGAATGCGCTGAACTGCTGTTACAGATAATAATGGATAAGGACGACTTGAGAGTAATAAAAGTAAACACACAAAAGTCTTTTAAAAATTTACATGGTCATTCAATTACCATTGACATATTTGCCGAGGACAGTATCAATACAAAATACGATGTTGAGGTGCAGCGCGCGGACAGCGGAGCGGTTCCGAAACGTGCGAGATACAACAGCAGTATCATTGACGCAAATGTTCTGGAGCCGGGCGATGATTATGAAAATCTTTGTGATGCGTATGTTATTTTCATAACTGAAAATGATATTATAGGCGATAATAAACCGATATATCATATACAAAGGACTATAGATGAAAGCGGCAGAGCATTTAATGACGGCTCACATATAATTTATGTGAACGGAGAAATTAAGAATGAAACAAAGCTCGGCAGGCTTATGCATGATTTTTACTGTACAAAGCCTGATGATATGGAGTACAAGGTTTTGGCGGATAAGGTGCGGTATTTTAAAGAGAATGAGAATGGAGTGATGAATATGTGCAGAGCAATGGAAGAAATGAGGAATGAGGCTGCAAGAAAGGCGAATTTAGCGACAGCTCAAAAATTGATTACGCTTGGCAAGCTTACCTATGAGGAAATTGCACTGGCTTCTAATCTGACAGTTGAAGAAGTAAAAGCGCTTGACAGCAGAAAAACAGCGTGAATAAAGGTGTGTTTTAAAATGTGCAGAGCAATGGAAGAAATGAGAAATGAGGCTGCAAGAAAGGCAGAAAGAAAGGCTAATTTAGCGACAGCTCAAAAATTAATTACGCTTGGCAAGCTTACCTATGAGGAAATTGCACTGGCTTCTAATCTGACAGTTGAAGAAGTAAAAGCGCTCGACAGCAGAAAAACAGCGTAAATAAAGCATAAACAAATACGCATATCCAACCGTAATAGAGGGATATGCGTAATTTTTTGCTTTTTTCTATTTACAAACCGATTAAAATATGGTATTATTAGCTTGCGACGTATAATTAAACAGTAAGAGGGAAGTGTATAAGATTGCCATAATCGTATACGCTTTGATTGATATTGTCTTCTTTTTTACTGTTTAGAAAACATTATGCGTCGCAGCATTGGAATCAAGGCAGCGTTATGGAGTGCGCTGTGGGCTTGATTTAATGCCTGCGGCGCATTTTTTGTCAGAAAATTTTTTTCAAAAAACAAAAAAAGTACTGCACAAAATGATATAATCCCCTTAGAGTAGACACATGAAATAACAAAAATATTTCATGCCT
>JBJEIW010000116.1:0-2757 GCA_051877435.1 Candidatus Ornithomonoglobus sp. | reverse complement strand
TTGAAACGGTTTCGGGGTTACAGTTAACGATAATTGTCTCAAAGCCGAGCTTTTTAAGCGCCATTGCCGCGTGAACACAACAGTAGTCAAATTCAATACCCTGCCCTATTCTGTTCGGACCGCCGCCCAAAATCATGATTTTAGGCTTGTCCGATGCCTTGCTTTCATCCTTCATATTGTATGATGAATAGTAATAAGCCGCATCCTTGGTTCCACTTACATGAACGCCCTCCCATGCCTCTGTGACACCGTTTGCAATTCTTGTATTTCGGATATCCTCCTCAGCAACACCGAGAATATCAGCAATATATCTGTCTGAGAAGCCGTCCTTCTTTGCCTTTTCAAGCAGCTCGTCCGGGAGTCTGCCGCCCTTGTATGAGGCGATAATTTCCTCCTCGTCAACCAGCTCCTGCATCTGCTCTATGAACCAGCGCTTTATCTTTGTAAGCTCCCAAAGCTCCTCAACCGTCGCGCCCTTTCTGAGCGCCTCATACATTATAAACTGTCTTTCGCTTGACGGAGTGCGGAGCATTGCAAGCAGCTCATCCTTTGATTTCTCTGCGAAATCCTTTGCGCCGCCCAGGCCGTAACGTCCTGTTTCAAGCGAGCGTATAGCCTTCTGGAACGCCTCCTTATAGGTCTTGCCTATTGACATTACCTCGCCGACTGCGCGCATCTGTGTTCCGAGCTTGTCCTCCGCGCCCTTGAACTTTTCAAATGCCCAGCGCGCAAACTTGATAACAACATAGTCACCATCGGGATAATACTTATCAAGTGTGCCGTACTTGCCGCACTCGATATCCGAAAGGTCGAGTCCGCAGGCAAGCATTGCCGAAACGAGAGCTATCGGGAAGCCTGTAGCCTTTGACGCAAGCGCCGATGAACGCGAGGTTCTCGGATTTATCTCAATAACGATAATTCTTCCGTCCTCGGGGTTTCTTGCAAACTGTACGTTTGTTCCGCCGATTACCTCGATTGCCTCAACGATCTTATATGCCTGTCTTTGAAGCTCCGCCTGAACGTCCTCAGGAATTGTAAGCATAGGAGCCGAGCAGAAGGAATCGCCTGTGTGCACGCCGAGCGGGTCAATGTTCTCTATAAAGCATACCGTGATCATGTTATTTGCCGAGTCACGGACAACCTCAAGCTCAAGCTCCTCCCAGCCGAGAACCGACTCCTCGACAAGAACCTGTCCTACAAGACTTGCCTGAAGCCCTCTTTCGCATACGGTCTTTAATTCCTCCGTGTTATATACAAGACCGCCGCCTGCGCCGCCCATGGTATAAGCCGGACGGAGCACGACAGGATAACCGAGCTTATCTGCAATTTCAAGCGCTTCTTTGACCGAATACGCAACCTCGCTGCGCGCCATTTCAATTCCTAGGCTGTTCATGGTTTTCTTGAACTCAATTCTGTCCTCACCGCGGTCAATAGCATCTACCTGCACGCCGATAACCTTAACACCGTACTTATCGAGCACGCCCTCCTTTGCAAGCTCCGAGCAGAGGTTAAGACCGGACTGTCCGCCGAGGTTCGGCAAAAGCGCGTCAGGACGCTCCTTTTCTATGATCTGTGTAAGTCTTTCTACATTAAGCGGCTCAATATATGTCACATCCGCCGTCTCCGGGTCAGTCATGATAGTTGCCGGATTGGAGTTGACCAGTACAATTTCATAGCCAAGCTTTTTAAGAGCCTTGCATGCCTGTGTGCCGGAATAGTCGAACTCACATGCCTGACCTATAATAATAGGACCTGAGCCTATTATCAGTACCTTATGAATATCGTCACGTTTTTTCATGTTGATCTCCTTTTTCGTAAAGTATTTCATAGCAATTTCTAATATTATCCTATATTTTATATGTTTTGTCAAGCTAATTTTCAGACTTTTTATTATAAATCATGGATTCTTTTGTTTTTTATGATGTATTCTATTCCCGCAATGTCAGGCTGCCTGTTTTTTTTGATGCGGAGCTTTTTCCGCAAGGAGTACGCCTAAGAGTATCATTGCGCCGCCCATCATCTGAGAAACGCTTACGTTCTCGCCCAGAAACACAGCGCCCATTATGACGCTTGTTATCGGCTCAACGGTTGAGAGTATTCCCGCGGTGGACGCTCCCTCATACCTTACGCCGAGCTGAAACAGCGGCATTGCGCCGAGTGTTACAAGGAAAGATATGACCGCTGAAACGCTCCACGAAAGCGGCGATATATCAAAGGACAGCGCCCCCGTTGCCGCGCCGAATATCAGCACGGATATGCTCATTATAACCAATACATAGAAGGTCAGCACAATATAGTCCATGCGGTCAAGACCGGAGCGGTCGATGTATATAACGTAAAAGCTGTAGAATATCCCGGACAGTATTGCGAGTATAATTCCCGCGGTATTCGCCCCATGGCTTATATCGCTGAACATGAATATCCCTACCGTAACGAAAACAACCGCGCTGAGCGTCACCCTCGACAGCTTTTCACGGTACAGCACCGCCGAGGACAGCACTATTATAAGCGGATATACAAAATGTAATGTAGTCGCAAGTCCCGTTGCGATATAGTGGTATGAAAGATATAAAAGCAAAATCGGAAGCGCGCCGCCGAAAATACCCAGAATTATAACGCGGCGCATAACAGTGCGACTTAAACGCAGCCTGCGCCTGTCGGCGCGTATCATCGCATACAGCACCGGTATGGAGATCGTGCTCCTTAAAAAAGTGAGCGTTATTCCGTTTACTCCGCCGCGGTATGCAATAGCCGCAA